>DATFJV010000054.1:0-6097 GCA_035268985.1 Anaerovoracaceae bacterium
AAATAGACCCATCTGAACAATTGGGTTAGGCCTGTGCTCTTTGGATACACCTTTTTTTCTGAAATCATCTTCAGCATCTGATTCGAAGTAATAGTTTGTAACATCATAGTAAACAAGACTTGTATCACGGCCATATTTAGCTTTTACCTTGTCATTAATCCAAAGTTGTAATTCATTACCTTTCTTGTTAAAGAAAGTAAGTGCCCTGTAGATATCATCTAAAGAATAGTTAGAGTTTTCAAAGAACTGTTCTCGGTTTTCATAAGCATTCTTTTTAGAGCTGGGATTAAATAAACGTGAATATACTAATAGCTTCATAATATTGTTGGTATTAGCTTCTATCTTAGTAGAACGTTGCCTGTTAATTAGGAACTTATCGATTTCTAAAGAATGATATATAGAGCTAAATGCAGCATAGCCGAAGTTCTTTCTGTTGTTGGTACCTACAGAAAGCTGTTCAGATGGCTTGTATTTAACTAAAATATCTGCATTGCAGTTTAATCTTTCAATATTCATTTCAGCAATTACACCTTCGAAGTGCTTAATAGGATCGGGATATTGCTTAATCAATTCATCCAAATATCCTAAAGATTTAATTGTTCTAGATTTGGTCTTTTTAGTTTCCTTGTCTCTAAAGCTTTCAACGATAGATACATAAACTCTTCCGGTTTTCTTTTGTTTTACTTTTCTTAAATACATAAGTCAACTCCTATAAATTTATATATATATTATACCATGAAAAGCATATAAAAGCACGTTAAACGAAAGAAAAATAAAATAAAAAAATTCCGAACCAATTCAGTTGCCTTAGGTTCAGACTCAACTACATATTAACTTGCTGCAAAACTCGGGATAATAGGCATTGATAATGCCATGGGGATATAGCTCAGCTGGGAGAGTGCTTGACTGGCAGTCAAGAGGTCAGGGGTTCGAGCCCCCTTATCTCCACCATGTGACCACATAACAGTGGTCTTTTTTTATGCTTTAACATATTAGAATTTGTAAATAAAAATTAAAATATTTAGAAACATTTGGTAAAAATAACAAACAATTATTGACTTTATGCGCCTAAAGCATTATAATTTTAAGCAAGTTTAAAAATAACTGCTATAGAAAATGTTACACTTCTAAGTAACACAAATTTATAGTAAGCTACTTTTAAGATAAAAAATTAAGGAGAATAATATGAAAAAGAAAGTACTCGCAATTTTAATTTGCGCAATAATGGCACTTACACTTTCCTCGTGTGGTGGAGCAGAAACTGAAGACGAATCTTCAGCCGATACATATAACGTAGGTATTTGTCAACTTGTTCAACACGTTGCATTAGATTCAGCAACACAAGGATTCAAAGATGCACTTAATGATACGCTCGGAGACCAGGTAACATTTGATGAGCAGAACGCTTCGGGAGATATTCCGACTTGTTCAATTATTTGTAATCAATTTGTTTCTTCCAATGTAGACCTTATTATGGCAAACGCAACTCCTGCACTTCAGGCGGCACAGACTTCTACCGCCGATATTCCTGTTCTTGGAACTTCAGTAACTGATTATGGTACTGCGCTGGGAATTGATGATTGGAGTGGAACAACAGGAACAAATATATCAGGAACTTCAGACCTTGCTCCTTTAGATGAGCAGGCTGCTATGTTACAAGAACTATTCCCTGATGCAACTAATGTGGGAATTCTTTATTGCTCAGCTGAACCTAACTCTAAGTATCAGTATGAAGTTGTAAAAGGACACTTAGAAGGTATGGGTTATAGCGTTAAAGAGTATACATTCTCAGATTCCAATGATGTTCAGGCGGTTACTACTATGGCTGCTTCTGAATGTGATGTAATGTATCTTCCTACTGATAACACTCTTGCATCCAACAGTGAAATTATTAAGAACGTCTGCGTTCCTGCGGAAGTTCCTATTATAGCAGGAGAGGAAGGACTCTGTGCAGGATGTGGAGTTGCAACACTTTCCATAAGCTACTATGATTTGGGATATACAACAGGTGAAATGGCATATGAAATACTTGTAAATGGCGCTGACCCTGCAACAATGGAAATTGAATATGCTCCACAGTTCACTAAGAAATATAATGCTGAAATTAGCGATATGCTTGGAATTACAATGCCTGATGATTATATCGCTATAGAGGACTAAGATTATAGTCTTCACAATAATAAATCCTTGCGGCGCCCCTTTATAGAGGCGTCGCATCGGTGTTTTTAAATTAGTTTAAAAGAAAGGAAACTGCTATGGATGTTTTAGCATATTTTGCGTCTCTAGACCCGATGCACTTCATGGGAGCTCTTCCGGGTAATGTGGCCCAGGGACTTATATGGGGAATAATGGCGTTAGGTGTTTTTATCACCTTCCGCTTACTTGATTTTCCGGATTTAACAGTTGATGGCTCTTTAGCGACCGGTGGTGCTGTAACTGTAATATTAATACTCGTAGGAGTTCCGTCACCTCTAGCAATTGCTATAGCCGTGGTTGCCGGAGTTTTAGCAGGACTCGTCACGGGACTTTTACACACGGCATTGGGAATACCGGGAATTTTGGCAGGAATTCTTACTCAAATTTCCCTTTGGTCGGTAAACCTCATAATTCTTGATGGTGCAAATAAGGCAGTCAATGTAGACAAGTATTCACTTATTGTTTCCCTTAGAAATGTGTCAAGTTCAATAATTACGGTACTCATTATTGCAGGAATAATAATTTGTCTTCTTTATTGGTATTTTGGAACAGAGCAAGGCAGTGCCATTAGAGCGACTGGCTGCAATCCAAATATGTCTAAGGCTCAGGGTATAAACATAGATAATATGAAAGTACTTGCATTATGCATATCAAACGGACTTGTGGCACTTTCTGGTGGCCTTATGGCACAGTATCAGGGCTTTGCCGATATTAAGATGGGGCAAGGAGCTATCGTAATTGGTCTTGCAGCTGTTATAATCGGTGACGTTTTGGGCGAAGCAATTTTTAGAAAGCGTATGAATTTTAGTATACGCCTTACATTTGTAGTAATTGGTGGAATAATATACTATTTGGTAATTGGACTTGTTATGTGGCTCAAGATGCCTACAAACATGCTTAAACTTCTTACCGCAGCGATAGTAGCGATTTTCCTTGCTGTTCCTTACCTTAGAGAAAAAAGAATAAATTCTTTTGCATTCAAATCAAAAAAGGAGGGACGTAAAAATGCTTGATTTATATAACATAAAAAAGACGTTCAATCTTGGAACAATAAATGAAAAACAAGCGCTTTGTGGTATTGACTTTTGCCTAAATGAAGGAGACTTTGTTACTGTTATAGGCGGAAACGGAGCAGGTAAATCTACAATGCTCAATGCTATTGCAGGTGTATGGCCTGTTGATGGGGGTGCGATTTCTATCGACGGCATAGATGTTACAGCCTTACCAGAACACAAACGTGCAAAATATATAGGCCGTATTTTTCAAGATCCAATGATGGGTACAGCTGCTAATATGGGTATCGAAGAAAATCTTGGCTTAGCTTTAAGACGAGGGAAAAACCGTAATCTCCGTTGGGGTATTACCAAGGAGGAACGAGAACGTTTCCATGAGGAACTTAAAATCCTTGAATTGGGACTTGAAGACCGCATGACCGCCAAAGTTGGACTGCTTTCAGGTGGTCAGCGCCAAGCACTTACGCTACTAATGGCGACAATACAAAAGCCAAAGCTAATACTGTTAGATGAGCATACGGCAGCACTTGACCCCAAAACAGCAGCAAAAGTTTTAGAATTATCTGATAAAATTGTTGCCGATAATAACCTAACTACTATGATGGTAACTCACAATATGTCTGATGCAATTCATCACGGAAATAGACTTATTATGATGAATCAAGGGAAAATAATATTAGATATAGCAGGTGAGGAAAAAAAGAAGCTTACAAAAGCAGACTTGTTGCAAAAATTTTCGGAGGTTGCCGGAATCCAAGAAGAAACAGATGAAATTCTCCTATCATAGTTTTTATAGCACTTCAAATGTTAAAAAGCATTAACATTTGTTAGTGCTTTTTTATTGTGCGCCTGGCGGTTCGCGTTTGTAAAGGTTAAAAGTCCCAAATTTGCCCTAGCATTGGGAAGGATATAACTTAAGCCAAGGGTTTCTGCCGTGAGTTAGAGTCTGAAAAAAAGCGGCGGCAAATCTCCGGTCTGACGAATAGAAATTACATCAAGCTGCAGTTAAGGAGAAGGTTGCAATATAAATTAAAGTCCAATAACTACTCGGAATTAACTGTGGCAGCTAGATGAAGAGAAAGAAACATGTGGTACACAAGGTGGTCTGTGTGGCACGCCCTGAAAAGAGTACCATTATCGTGAGATAATGCTGAACACAAAGGGAAAAGGGAAGTGCGTAGGTCATTTCGCTCGACAGGGAAAGAAAGAGTATGTGTAGGATCAGAACTTTTAGAAGAGATACTGGAAAGAGATAATTTGAACAGAGCCTTTAAAAGAGTAAAGGCAAGAAAAGGGGTGCCTGGAGTAGGCGGAATGACCGTTGATGAGATGGGAGCATATTTAAAAGAAAACAAAGACGAACTCATAGGAAGAATCAAAATTGCTGAAGTTAGGAATTTCAGAGTACTTTGCATATAGGGCAGCAAACAGGAGAAAAGCATATTGGTTCACATCGAATACACAACGGATTTATAATTTGTCCATTGCATATAAGTTAATGTACTTAAACTGTTGAAACCGACGTGTACCGAAAGGTACGCAAGGTGGTGTGAGAGGACGGCGGTTTAATTACTGTATTCTGCTTGATTCGGGCTTTAGCCAATCCGTATTAATTTTAATTGATTTTATTGAATAATGTTGTTAAACTTAATATAAGTATATGATTTTAACTAACAAATTCATTGTGGAAGAGGAAAATCATGGGAAATAATAAAGAGGGAAAGAATAAAAGCAGGATAGTTGTAAATTTAAAAAGAGCTAAAAGAAATGTAGTTTACACGGTCAAAAAATTTATGATTTCAAAAAAAGATAACTCAAATCCTTTAAAACAGTCAATGTTCATAGCACTATCTGTTTTTGGAATTTTAGGATGCGGACCTCTTTTAATAGGTGGATCTAAAATTTTCATGGAAGAGGGTTTGAATAATATTGCATTAATAGAAATAGGTTCATGGATGCTTTTAGTGTTTGTTGCCTTTTTTAAATTAATAACAATTGAAATAAGGAGCTTGATTATATTAATAATACTGTATTCTTTCAGTGTTATACTATTATTAACAGCAGGTAATTCTGGGGCAGGGTTTGTATGTATTCTTGCCTTTATGTTTTTATCAGGGTTAGTTTTAGATAGGCGTAAACTTTTGATATTCCTTGCTATTAATGTAATTTTGTTTGTTTTAATAACCTACTTATTATTAAAGGGAAACTTAGACGGATTGGCTATCGCGAACTATAAATCAACTTGGTATATAAACATGCTAGTAACTCAAATTAGTGGTATGGGATTAATGTTTTTAGTAAATATACTATACAATGTCATAAAAAGAAGTAATTATCAATTAGTAATTTCCAATGAACTCTTAGAAAAAAGTAGGGAAAAGGAAAAAGTATATGCAGACATATATAGAAGTGCACCGATTGCCATAGGTGTAGGTCTTCCCAATGGAGATGTGGTAGATGGGAATGAACAGTTTGAAACATTAATAGGTTATAGCAAAGCTGAGATGAATGAATTTAAGTGGAATAAAAGATCAAATTCAAAGAAGCTAGTAGAAAAAGAGAAAAAACTTTTGAGTAGATTAAGTCCCAAAAACAATGTTGTCAAATATGAAAATGAAATAATCACAAAGGAAGGGTACGTTGTACCTCTTGAATTAACAGTCAAAGCAATATTTAAAGAAGACGAGTCTTTAGATTATTATATCAGTTTTGCACAAAATATATCTGAGCGTAAAGAGACAGAAAAACAATTGAATGAACTTAATTTTGAACTGGAAAATCTGGTCGAAGAACGTACAAAAGAATTAAAGTCCACATCAAACAGCTTAAAATTAGCAACTAAAGCAGGTAAAATAGGTGTTTGGGAGTGGGTAGAAGAAACCAATGAA
>DATFJV010000055.1:0-3240 GCA_035268985.1 Anaerovoracaceae bacterium
TGAATTATACATCAAAACATACTAATTAGCCAACAAAAAACATATATCGCATATCGCAATACGCAATATTCTCAATTTTCGAATCACGAATTATGAATAAAAAGGACAAATTATTGGGATATTAGATAATTATTTAGTATCTTTACGGAAATTTGACTGTCCAGTTTATACGGGGACAAACCAGACATTTAAGATTAACTTTAAACATATAAAACGGACAAAGCATATGATTTTGGGCGGGATGTGAGGTATAGCGTTTCCTGCGAGCAAACAGCCAACAAAACAGAGCTAAGTAGCAACTTGAAACAACGCCCGCCTGAATTATATGCAATGTTTCCTTTAGTACGGTTAATTAACTAAAAGCTTAAATAAAATGAAACAAATATTAAAATAAGAAAAGATAGTAGGCAAGACAATAAAGTCTAATGGATATGGCGATAACGTTTATTCAGGAGTAAAATATATCCGTAAAGATATTTAGATTTTCTTATCAAACCAACTTTTAAATGTAAAGATAAATGTCAAAACTTAAAATAAAGTACAATAGCGGCAATCTGGCGATACTTTGCAGTAAATGCAGTAGAATAGTCAAGGTAGGATTAGATTTCACAGAATCGGAGCTAAGGTGTGCCAGAGGGGAAGTGAATCTGCCTCCACAGTATTGTGGGCGATGTAAAAATAAAACTAAATAAACTATGATTCAGAATAAACGATATACTAAAGAAGATATTCTTAAACTAATGCATACTAAAAAGTTTCCTGAAAAGTACAATGTTATATTAAGGAAACAAGGAAAAAGGCTTCAGGTATTTTGTAAATACTGTTCAACATGGAAATATTATGAACAATTTCACTTACGAGACAATCCATTAGGAATAAGATTAACTTGCAAGACATGTGTAAAAGCACAAATCAATACAGAGCATAAAAAGGCTTATTATGAGAAAAATAAAGAAGAACTCAGACGTTGGCACAAACAATATTATCAACAAAACAAAGGATATTATAAGCAAAAATATAACGAATGGAAAGCAAGAAATCCAGAATATAGCAAAGTAGCATATCAAAAGAGACTAAATAAATATCTTTTCTTAAACAAGTTTCATTACCAAGAAGTTATAAAAAAAAATAAGGAGTCCTATCAAAGACATTTAGATGCATGTAAGAGGTGGAGAGATAACAATCCTGGTTGGTGGAAGAAATATCAAAAAAAATAGTATGTGGAAAATCAGAAAGATTGCTTGGGGTATACGTAATCTCATCTATTACTTCAGAGTAGTATGGAATGATAGAGATTGGGATTATGCTTTTATAGAGATATTGCTTATGCATAAATTACAAAAGACTTATAAAAGATATCATTCCGTAAAGTATATGAAGAATCAGGGACAATTCGTCACAAAACCTTTAAGAATTTGTGTTGAGATATTACAGAGGCAGGATGATGGCTTTTATTATATGGTAGATAACTGGATGGACAAGCATAATGGCATAGGTATTCCTGACCTTGCCGAGGACAGGGACAGAAGAGTATTGTGTAACATCATAAATAAGTACCTACCTTATTGGTGGGATTAGAAATACTGGTTGTAGCGACGGTTTCGATCTCTTCTCTAAATTAACTTTATCCCACTATTTACTTCAATCTATTTTCTTATCTTTGTGGAATATGTATAAATCAAAGTCCATAAAAATGATACCTACGTCCTTTATATTGGACGTTTATGTTACTGATGACACTTCGACCCTATCAGAAGTATTTGAGCTTCTATATGGGGCTGATGATGATTTTATAGCATCATTACATCCAGACTTATGTATAACGTTTGATACTGATGCCGATTCTCTCCGTAAAGGTGATATAGCATTTGTTATTATACTCAAAGATCTAAACCCATCCATAGTAGCACATGAAACATTTCATCTATTGTGGCATATGGAAAAAATTATAGGCATTGAAGTGAGAGATGAGAGCCAGGAGTGGTGTGCTTTATTCCATGAATATATTATATCAAAAATATTAGAACCGGATGATTACGTGCAGGAAAGCTAAAATAATAGATAGAACTTTTTTTGTGGTAGTGGAATGTCCTTACTGCGAGGAAGAACTCATATTTGATGTTAACGAGCATATCAATAAGCAGCAGGTTGAAATGTTCTGTGATGTCTGTGATGCTAAATTTAAGGTGTCCCTATTCGAATACTTCTCTCAAGTAAATTAAAAAATCCCAACACGGATTGCATTGGGATTAATGTTTAAAGCACAAAACAGATGGTTGAAAATATTACTCTAATTTCTCTAATTCTTTTTTAAGCTCTTTCTTACGTTTCTCTTTAGCAATTATTCCTTCTTCACACCTATTGATATAAGCTTCTATACCATCTAACTCTTGTTGTAGCCTTTTCTTTTTGTAGTCCTTACGTTCTACTAATTCTCCATTAATCACATCATACCTCTCAGTATCTACATAGCCATTAAAAAAACTGACAGAAGGCTCATTCCACATTAATCTTAAAATATCCATACATCATCACTTTTTAAAAATTAAACATTCACATCATTGGATTCAATTATCATTCCACACATCACTACAAGCCATTCTGTCAGTAAAACCTAATTATTGCTATGAAAAAAAGTCAGAGTTGTTTCATGTCTTTATGTACCATATGTAATTGATGGTAAATAATACAAAGAATTATTATTGCTATTGCTGAATATATCATTATTCTTCCTCTACCTTAAGTTCTTTGTCAAAAATCTCTTTGTAACACTTGCGGACAGATTCTAATGTTTCATCCGCAGCCTCAGCAGTCCTATACAACTGAATTATCTCATCAATGTAATCCGCAAACTTGCCAAGTTTCTTCTCATAGATTTCTGATAGTCGTTGTGTAGCACTATCCTTTTGCTCGAGAACTTCATCGTAAGCTGTTTTAAAGGCTCTTGCGTCTCGTCGCTTAGCTAAAGGTTTATTCATCTCTTTGATAAACTCCTTACCTTTCTCATACAATTTGTCGTATAAACTCATAGTTTTAAATTTTTGGTTTATTAATATTTAATTTAACTTTATTTTGTTTAGATATTTTTATTTCCGTCCTCTTTACTACAGGTGAATAACATTCATCTGTAGTCAATGGATATAACTTAAAATGACCACCCCAATTATAATTAAAACGAGTAGGATCACAATAGGTAGTTATGGGCTGTCTCTTTAAGTGTTCTATTACACTCTCGAACGT
>DATFJV010000056.1:0-3093 GCA_035268985.1 Anaerovoracaceae bacterium
CAAATAGGATAATAGTTTCTCAAACGGGAGATAGACAACAGTAGCATGTTATCTTGATAAATTTTAAATGTTAGTAGAAACATCTACAAGTAGTGTAGATGATAATTAACATCAAAAATAAACAAGAGGATTGATATGAAAAAGAGAGCATGTATGATAATCTATTTACTAACTATCTGGGTTTTTATTCAACCCATGAAAGTAGATGGAAAACCAATCAATACCGATGCAAATGGCATTTATGAAACATCGATAATTGGTGAATGCAGGAGCACATTGGATAAACATGATTTGGTAGACTTGGAGAGTTTCAATACTAAGTATTCAGATTTGTCAATTGGTATCGAATATACTGAGTCTGGGATGCAGGAAAGAGGTGGGTGTAAAATCACACTTGATGGCACAATTGAGACAGATATAGGTACGGTTACTTTTGATAACGTAGTAATAGAAGTTTCTCTCAATGATGCACAAGATTGCGTTGATTTTGCAATCAGATTACTAAATAGTTTCAAAGAAGATAAACCATCAGAATAAATAACAGATTCATGAAAACAATTAACAAAGTACAGTTGGTATGTTTTTTTGTGATAAGCGTTTTTCTGCTAGGTTTTTCTGAAGCCCCATCAGAAAGAGCATCAAAAAATATACTTATTTCCAGCTTATCTATAGTAGGTACTGAGATTGATAGAGCGCCTTGCTATAAACAACCGGGTGAGTTAGAAATAAGAAAAGATTGCACAGTCACAATAAAAAATGATGACATGGACATCGAGATTACATTACATGATGTTGGAACATGGGATTGCCTCAAACTTAAAGTTAAAGCAGCTTGGGCAAGCCTAACAGGTAATCTTTAATTAATAACATAAATACAATGCCCCGTCTGAAAATTAATGTTTTGAGCGGGGTAAATTTATAGGTCCAATCAATTCAAGATACATTGATTGACATAATTTTAATGGATGATAAAAAAGCTTAAAAGATACTAGCTCAATTTTTAAATAGATGAGCTTATAGGAACTTTAAACAAAGTAAAACAAACCATGAAAAAGCTTCCCACTCATATTTTCTTCGCTAAGATGAAGTTTATACTTCCATTCGCAATAATACCATTGCTTCTGGGGGTAACTGATAATTGTTATAGTCAATCAACTGGAAAAATAGTATATGAGGCCGTATTGGAAGCAGAAGATTATGATACGCTGAATGCGGTACTTTTATTTCAAAATAAGTCGTCTTTCTTTTTTATTGAAAATGAAGATGGATATGAATCTGAGAACTTGAAGAATGAAGAAAACCTATTATTATCAGAGGCAAATGAACTCAATATAAAGATTAAACCACCTGAAAATGCGATTATCCATGCAGTAAATATTGATAGAGAACAAAACCTTATTAGGTCCAAAAAAACAATCTACAAAAGTGGTCAATATGTACCGAGCATTGTAGTTGAACCTTCTGGTACAATTAAATGGGAGTTAATTAACGAAAGCAAAAAAATTGGTTCTTATCAAGCTTTTAAAGCTATCTCAACATTTAGAGGAAGAAACTATGTAGCATGGTATGCACCTGAAATCGAAGTTAATGCAGGACCATGGAAATTTCAGGGATTACCCGGGCTAATTCTTGAAATTATGGACGAAGATCAAGGCGTCCAATTCAAACTAAGCTCTGTGACAATTCCCTATGAGTTTTCGCAAGATAGTTTAATTTTTGAAGAAGAATTAGTATTGAATATAGAGGAATATGCATCGTTAAATGATCCAAAAATAATCATAGAAGAATTTGTAGAATGGTTAGAATCTTCAATCTCGCAGAGCGGTGCAGTTATAAAATCAACTAACATGTCAACTACTATAAATCGAAATGGAATTGAGAGAGAATACAAATAAGTTGCTAAAAGTATTTAGCAGAATATTATTATCTGTCAGAAATTTACAGCTCTTAATGAGCTTGCTAATTATTATAGTACTCATCAGTTCTTGTACTGGACAAAAAGACAGTGAGCACTTTTCTTTCATTAATAGGGAAGACTTACCTAAAATAATACCAAATCATATTAGAACTGTTGGATCAACTTCTGATTTCTTTTTCGGAGATATAATTGACGTTAAAATCCTTGAAAATGGGAAAATAATCGTTCTGGATGAACAAAAAATGTCTGTCCATCTTTTATCAAAAGATGGTGCATATGAAAAAAATCTCGAATTTCGGGGAAGGGGACCAGGTGAAATACAAAATTTATCCAAAAGATTGCGAATAGCCACTGATGATATAGTGGCAATCGATGATTATATGATGTACAAAATTTCTTTATATCAAATAATCGAGAACAAATTTGACCATTTAACTGATGTAGCTTTGGAATCATCATTTGAAAATTATTTTCTGAAAAAGGATTATAAATTAATTCTAAAAAGATCAGGCAAAAATAATGGTGAAAAAAGTATTGAGACCATTCAAGTTGTTGATATACAAGATCATGTTGAAGAAGAACCAATACTAAAATTTCCAGCACATGAAGAAATATTTTTGACCGCAAACATGGGAGGACTTAGTTTAAATTTAGAGACGTCAACGGAGTTTCATACACGAAATATTTTTTGTGTAGAAGATAATCGTCTATACCATGTACGCACTGACAGCTTAGGTTTTCGTGTTTATGATTCAATGAACGGAGAGAAACTTTTTAAATTTAATTATGATCAAGATCCAGAACGTCTAAGTTTAGAAGAAAAGGAATCCGTTATTGATTCCTTACTTGATAACGGAAGTGAATTATGGGATGAAAGGGTAAGAGAAAAATTAATTACCGAAATGCCTGACTTTAAGCCATTAGTAAAAAGTGTTAAGTGTGACTTACCAAATGGAATTTGGCTTGAATTGATGGAGGAAGAGCAAGAGCGCTGGCTTTTACTTTCTGAGAATGGAGAAATAAAAGGCTTATTCAATAATAATTTAGAAGGGAAAATTATCAGCTTTCACAAAGGAAATATATTTACTTCTAACATCTCTGAAGAGGGTGAAATCGTATTAGATACATACAATTATAAAATCACACAGTAATTCCATGTTGATGAGGAAAATGAT
>DATFJV010000057.1:0-3734 GCA_035268985.1 Anaerovoracaceae bacterium
GTGTATGGGCACTTAAAGAACTTGGATATGAATCAATAATTATAAATAATAATCCAGAAACTGTAAGTACTGACTTTGATATCGCGGATAAGCTATATTTTGAGCCCCTGCATACTGATGATGTTATGAACGTAATAAAAAATGAAAGACCAAAGGGAGTAATTCTACAGTTTGGAGGCCAGACTTCCCTGAATCTATCATCTAAACTAGCAGCTCGAAGCATTAATATATTAGGGACTAAGAATAAATATATTGATTTAGCAGAAAATAGAGAAAAGTTTTCTGAATTGCTGGGAGATTTAGGTATAGCTATTCCAAAGGGATATTCCGTTAGAACCAAAGAAGAAGCCTTCGCCGCATCAAAAGAACTTGGGTATCCTTTGATGGTAAGACCTTCTTTTGTTATAGGTGGTAGAGCCATGCAGGTGGTATATAACGATGATGAGCTGTTTAAATATCTTAAAGAAGCTGTTAAGTTATCAGATGAATATCCTGTATTAATAGATAAATATGTTGAAGGTGTAGAAATGGATGTAGATGCTATAGCTGATGGGGAAGATGTGTTAATACCAGGAATCATGGAACACTTTGAAAAGACCGGGGTGCATTCGGGGGACAGCTGTACTTGTTATCCGCCATATGATTTACCGAAGTATGTAATAGAAGAACTTGTGAGCCATACAAAGAAAATTGTAAAAGCTTTAAATATTGTTGGGCTTGTAAATATTCAATATGCCCTAGATGGAGATAAGCTTTATGTAATTGAAGTAAATCCAAGGGCATCAAGAACAATTCCTATTCTTAGTAAAGTAACTAAAGTTCCCATGGTAAAAATTGCTGTTAGAACTATGCTTGGTGAAAAACTAAAAGACATGAAATGGGGAACGGGGTTATATCAAGAGCAGGATTATTATGCAGTTAAAATACCAGTGTTTTCCGATGCTAAACTTACTGATGTTGATGTTGCCGTGGGACCTGAAATGAAATCCACTGGCGAAGTGCTAGGGGTGGATAAGGATTTAAAAACAGCAGTATACAAAGGCTTTTTGGGAATAGGTACAAATATTCCAACTGAGGGGGGAATATTTGTTAGCCTAAAGGAACCTGATAAAAATATGGAAAGTTTTGATGTGATTAAGGCTTATGCTAATCTTGGTTTCTTAGTATATACATCCAGCGGAACTGGTGAGTATTTAAAAAGTTATGGTATTGATGCAAAAATCATAAGTAGAGAAAGTGCCAAATCTATGATAGGAGAAAATATAAAAATAGTTATAAATACGCCTAAAGCTATTAATAGCATAGAAACAGATTCCTTTGATATTAGAAGAGCAGCCATAGAGCGTAATCTTCCTGTGTTAACATCTATGGATACTGCTAAGCTTTTCACATATGCAGTTTCCCTTAAGAAAAAAGGGGAAAAACTTGATTACAAGACTTTGTAGAATATATTATATGGACTGTGATATAATTGGCGTACTAAAAGTGAAATAAAAGGAGTAGAATATGGGAAATTTATGGAGCGGTAGGTTCAAAAAGGATATGGATGAAGCTGTAAAAAAGTTCAATGCTTCCATAGAATTTGATAAGAGGCTATATAACGAAGATGTTGACGGAAGCATTGCCCATGTAAAGATGCTAGCTGAAAATGAAATAATATCCAGTGACGAATCGAGGATAATTATTAAAGGTTTGGAAACAATAAGGATCAAAATAGAAAGTGGAGAAATCGTTTTTGATATTAATGATGAAGACGTTCATATGGCCATAGAAACAAGACTTATTGAAGAAATTGGAGATGTTGGTAAAAAACTACATACGGCAAGAAGCAGAAATGATCAGTGTCAAGTGGACCTAAGATTGTACCTTAAAAAAGAAATAACCAAAATCAAGGAAGTTCTAATATACCTTGAAGAAGTTATACTAGATAAAGCGGAAAAATATAATAGTGATATAACCATCGGGTTTACTCATATGCAGCATGCCCAGCCCGTAACCATAGGATTTATGTTTATGTCATATTTCCAGATGTTTAAAAGAGACATTGAAAGGTTAGACGATACTTTTGAGAGAATGAACTATTGTCCGTTGGGGTCTTGCGCCTTGGCAGGCACTACCCTTGATATAGATAGACATATGACTTCAAGTTTATTGGGTTTTAATGCACCCACAGAAAATGCCATGGATAGCGTAAGTGATAGGGATTATAGTCTTGAATTATTAAGCAATGCATCCATATCCATGATGCACATATCTAGATGGGCAGAGGAATTTGTTTACTGGAATTCATCAGAGTTTTCATATATTTCAATAGATGACAGCTACTGTACTGGAAGTAGCATAATGCCTCAAAAGAAAAATCCTGATATGGCGGAACTTCTAAGGGGCAAAGTGGGAAGAGTATATGGAGATATGATGCAGCTGTTTACTGTTATGAAAGGTACGCCTTTAGCATATAACAAAGACTTTCAGGAGGATAAGGAAAGTCTCTTTGATGCTGTGGATACTTGGAAAGCTAGTATATTAATCTTTGCTAACATGCTGGAAAAAACGGAATTTAATTTAGAAGAAATAAAAAAACAGCTTAATAAGGGGTTTTTAAATGCCACAGATATAGCCGAGCATTTTGTTAAATTAGGAATACCATTTAGAGAGGCCCACTCAATTGTAGGTAGGATGGTTAAAGTTTGCGAAGACAATAACTGTGACTTTACAGAACTTACTGATAAAGAATTGAAACAAATAGATGAAAGAATTTCAAAGGAACTTCTAGGAGACATAAGTATTTCAGCATGCGTAAACAACAGGCTTTCATTTGGAGGTACAGCGCCGAAGGAAGTTATAAGGCAGATTGAAGTGGGCAAAGCTTGGATAAGAGAGATATAAAGTATAATTACTTAATATTGAACGAAAAGGGTATGTTTAATTAATTTAACAATTGTTTCTTAATCTATATTTAGAGCATATAAAAAACAAGTTATAAAAGAGTTATTCGAAGTGATTTCTAAATAAAGGGTAAACAACAAAGGCAAGATAGATGTTAATGCGCATTACTTGAATGGAATTATTAACAGGATTTATGAGGATGTAATAAATGAATGCAGAATAAGAATTTATTAAGGTAAAAGTTTATTTGCTGTATTCCAATGGAAGAAAAAATGATGTATAATAGGCGTTGATAATGCCATGGGGATATAGCTCAGATGGGAGAGTGCTTGACTGGCAGTCAAGAGGTCAGGGGTTCGAGCCCCCTTATCTCCACCATATGACCACATAAAAGTGGTCTTTTTTATACTTTAAAACAATAGAATTTGTAAATAAAAATTAAAATATTTAGAAATATTTGGTAAAAATAACAAACAATTATTGACTTTATGTGCCTAAAGCATTATACTTTTAACCAAGTTTAAAAATAATTGCTATAGAAAATGGAGCACTTTTATGGAGCACAAATTTATAGCGAACTATTTTTAAGATAAAAAATTAAGGAGAATAATATGAAAAAGAAAGTACTCGCAATTTTAACTTGCGCAATAATGGCACTTACACTTTCCTCGTGTGGTGGAACGGAAACTGAGGACAAACCTGCAGCCGATACATATAGTGTAGGGATTTGCCAACTTGTTCAACACGTTGCATTAGATTCGGCAACACAAGGATTCAAAGATGCACTTAATGATACGCTCGGAGACCAGGTAACATTTGATGAGCAGAACGCTTCGGGAGATATTCCG
>DATFJV010000058.1:0-10928 GCA_035268985.1 Anaerovoracaceae bacterium
CTCCCATATTTTTAGGTGCAGTATAAAAGTAAACATCCTTTCTTGTTATGAGTTTTAATACACTTTCTAGTCTAGGACCAGTCACCGGTTCAGCACCAAGCTCAAGCGCTTTTTTATACATTTCTCCATCTGTACCTTTTAATCCAACTTTACCACCCATTCCAGCTACTGGGTTAACTACAAGTCCTACTTTAACCATAACTACCTCCTTTGATTAAATAATAAGTCACATACTCCAAAAGTTATATCAACAAAAACAATAGTGCTATACGCTATAAACCAAAGCCACCCCACGGGAACAGCGCCTGCACTTTCATAATATATATATAAAGTTATGATAATAATAAATATGTATAAAAGAGTTGCTATAATTTCAACATTCAAGTTTTTATAATTTATCTGATTCTCTTTTAACTGTCTGCCTCTTTTTATTATCGTTCTTATAACCAAATCCATAAAAAGACCAAAGGCAATTAATACTGCTAATAGTATTGTCTTTATTTGATTGTCACCCCAATTAAGTATAGCGTTTTTATTTGAAAATATTATAACCATAACGATTGCAACCGCTGCCCAACTTAAAGTTTTTGTTACCCCCAATTTAGTTAATTTATTCATAATCTTCCCTAATCCAATCTTTGAATTTCAGATACTTTTTAAGTATTTTTAATGACGCCACTAAATAGATACCAATGCTTATTAGTCAACAACTCTAAAAATGCTATAAAATGAACCCACCTTTATACTATAAAAGACTGTAAAACAACTAAATTTTCATAAACCCATATTATCATTCGCTTCATGATAGAAGTTGTAACAGCCACCATAATTAGTAGCTAAAGTTTTTTCTCCGACTCTTTAAAATAATATTTAACTATTCCCACTCTACCTAGAATATACCCCTCTTTTACCCTATCTTCAAGGAATTTCTTTTATTTTTCATACTTAAGGGTCAATAATTTTAAAAGTTTTTTGATAATAATACCGTAATATCGTCTATATATATCGTGCCTCTATATACTAAAACAAGTTTAAATATTTGTTAAATAAAAAAAGAAGCCACTTATTAATAAAGCAACTCCCTATAATCAATATTTATTCTTTTGGTAAACAAATTTACCATGTATGAAAAAGAGTATTCCTGATATTAGAAATGGAGAACTTATTATAACTGATGCCATTATTCTATTCGATCCAGAAGTTAGGTATATAAAAGCCATGAATATTAGTGAACATATAATTAATATTACTCCACCTATCTTTGGTTTAATCCAAGCAATCAAAAAGCTTATAGCTAATACCCCTGCACCTATAGCTACAAGTATCCCTTCAATCTTTATATTCCCTTGATCAAAAGAATATTCTCCTATTACCATCATAAGCAAAAATGCCACAGCCAAAGTGGATATAGCTCTTGCAATCCATTTAACCATTATTCTCACCACCCTTTTATTAATTATATCATAATTATGCATAAATATATATTAAAATGACCTTCTTAGCGTTTTGCTAAAAAAGTCATTAAAATTGATTTATATTAATAAAGAGAAATGGAAACTATACATCACAACAACACATTTCTTCGTATGATTGTCTTCTTACACCAATATAACTTTTGCCTTTGCTCAACATTATAGTAGGTAACTTCCTAAGTCTATTATAATTTGATGCCATTGAATAGTTATATGCTCCTGTTGTGCATACAGCTACTATGTCATCCCTTGTTACACTATTTGGTACTATCACATTTTCCTGTATTATGTCACCGCTTTCGCAACACCTTCCTACTATAGAACACCCAAAATCGCTCTCTTCATTCATTTTATTTGCAACATAACAAGTATACTCTGATCCATAAAGTGCAAATCTGGGATTATCGGGCATACCGCCATCAACTGAAAGATAATTTTTATATCCCTGAATTTTTTTTACCGTTCCGGCCTTATATAAAGTCATTCCAGCATCTGCAATGATACTTCTGCCTGGCTCCATATGGATTTGAGGCATTTCAATTCCATACTTATTAATGTTTGTTTTAACTACTTTAGCTACTTCACCAATTTGGGCATAAATATCAATATCAGGGTCTAATTCCGTGTACTTAACACCGTAACCGCCGCCTAAATCCAATATCTCCGTTACCAGTCCATATTTATTATGCATTTCAAAAATAAATTTAATCATTATTTCTGCTCCGCGTTCAAATACTTCTTCTGCAAATATCTGAGAACCTAAATGACAATGGAAGCCTTGAAGGTCTATATATTTCTCTTTAAGTGTATTAGCAGTTATTTCTTCTGCTTGTCCCGTTTCAATGGCACTACCAAATTTAGAATCAACTTTCCCCGTTGAAACCGCTTCATATGTATGCGTATCAATCCCCGGAGTAAGTCTCAATAAAACTTTCTGTTTAACTTTTCTTTTTTCAGCTTCTTTCGCTATTGATTTTATTTCTTCTATATTATCCGCAACAAAATATCCTATACCATTTTCAATAGCATAAATTATGTCTTCATCAGTCTTGTTATTGCTGTGGAAAAAGGCATTAGAAAGATCAAATCCCGCTTGTAGTGCTGTATATATTTCTCCTGAAGACACCACATCAATACCCATATTTTCTTCTCTCATTATTTCATATATACGTTTAAAGCAGTTTGCTTTACTAGCATAAAGCGGTCCGCCAAGTCCATTAAAATGATCATCAAAAGCTTTTTTGTAGATATTACACTTTTCTCTTAATTTATCTTCATCCAATAAATAGAGAGGTGTTCCGTATTTCTTAGCAAGTTCAATTGTATTTTGACCAGCAAAAAGTAGCTGTCCTTCTTCAGAAACTTTAATGTTATCGCAAATCATTTTATATTTCTCCTTAGTTATAGTCTTGTGTTCAATAATGGTATTTTCTTTTGTTCTTTTGCTTTACTTTTTTGCTCAAAATATTCGTCATCTTTGGTCTGCTGGATTGTTTCCACAAATATGCAAAGCCATCCTGCAACAGGAATTACTATTAATAAAATGAACCATGTTTTTCTTCCCACATCGTGCAATCTTCTAGTAGTTGCTGTTAAGTAAGGCACTAACATTGCACCTACAAATACTAAAGGAAGGAAATTCAAGAATGGAATCTTGGCCCCGAACCAAAGTAGTGCTGAAATTATTAAGAGTATTGTAAGAAGCCCACTCCAATAATCATGTCTACTCATAGTTCCCTTTATATTATTCCAGTTTTTTAAATAGTCTAAATAATAATCCAACATATCTTTTCTCCTATATTTGAAAATCCATAAATGGTGTGGGTTCAGTACTTACGTCATAAAAATGCCACCATTCGTTTTCATAGCCTTCAAAGCCCACACTTTCCATTACCTCTTTCATGTAGGTAGCATTTTTTCGCCTTACAGGCGTACTTAAATTGCTTTTTAGTGAAGATTTTTCTGACATGTCATCGAATTCAGAAGGCATTTTAATATCATTACCATACATATCAGTTAGGGTTATATCGACACATAAACCATTCATATGAGTAGGTCTAAACTTTTTTATCTTGCTCATGTCCGGAGGTCTTGCCACAAATTCATCATTAGGCATAACTTCCCAAAATTTTGCTTGAGCACTGATAGGTCTATATGCATCCCAAATCTTAACTTTGTATCCATTTCTTTTAAATATATTTCTTGCTTTTATTAGAATTTCAGCGGTATGCTTATCTATCCAACATTCATTAGAATTGTATATTATATGCCCTGTAAAATTATTGGCTTTTGCATACTTTAAATCTACAATAAAGTCGTCATCGACATCAAAAAGCTTGATTAAATTTCCTTGATCATAAACTGTTCTGTCCATTAGTTCTCCCTTTTGAGTAAAGAAATCACATTTTCCAGCTGTAGCTTTACTCCTAGCATTAGACACTCTTCATCGATTTTAAACTTGGGGTTATGTAAATCTACCCTTTCACCATTGCTTTCATCATAGCAACCTAGGTGGAAATAGCATGACGGCTTTTCCATTGCAAAATATGAAAAATCCTCACAGCTTAAATCAGGAAAACTCTCTAAATGCACATTCGCATCCCCCAGTAGTTTTTTTGCATTCTTTTCGACTATTTTAGTTATTTTATCATCGTTAATTAATGATCCATAACTTTCTATAACATCAAAGTCTACTGTTGCACCCATAGCTTCGGCTAAGTTTACGCTTATAGATTTTATGTTTTCTCTCACATGTAATCTCGTCTCTTGATCTAAAGTTCTTATTATACCCTTTAGTTTTGTTTTATCTGCTATTTGGTTTCGAACAGTTCCACCCTTAATAGTACCAAATGTACATAACGCTGAGTTAAGAGGGGATACTTTTCTACTAACTACAGTTTGGATAGAGTTGATTATATTTGCAGCTATAGTCACTGTATCAACACCCTCCTCCGGATGTGCTCCGTGGGAACTTTTCCCGTTTATTGTTAAATCAATCATATCTGAAGCAGCATACATCTTACCGTATTTGATTCCCACTATTCCAGTATCGTATAGAGGTTCTACATGAAGTCCTAAAACGTAATCCACTGTAGGATTTTCCATGCATCCATCTTCTATCATTCTCTTCGCACCTCCTATAGATTCCTCTGCAGGTTGAAAAAAGAATTTTACATTACCCTTCAATTGTTCTTTCATTAGATTTGCTACTTTAGCTGTGATTAGGAGTATTGCCACATGGGCATCATGCCCACACGCGTGCATTACACCTTCATTGATTGATGCGTATTCGAGTTCAGTTGTTTCTTCAATCGGCAAAGCATCCATATCACCTCTTATTGCTACTGTTTTACCGTCTTTTGCTCCTTTTACTATGGCCACCACACCTGTATCTGCATATCCCGTCTTATATTCGATCCCCCATTCACCTAGCTTATGGCAGATATACTGAGAAGTCTCTTTTTCTTGTTCAGACAACTCCGGATTTTTATGAATATGTCTTCTTACTTCAATTATTTCATTATTCAAGTTATATTCTTCAATTAGATTTTCTAAATTCATTGATTTCTCCATTAATCATTCTATCAAGTCTTAAAACAATAAGACTTGATAGATAAATTAGTTTTTAGTAACCTATTACTGTGGCAATCCCTAGCATAGCCATCTGACTTGCTAATAGAATTAGGCAAAGTGGTGTAAACCACCTGTACCATTTTTCTAGTTTAATTCCGCCTAAACCGCAAATGATTACGATATCAGCTGTAGGCCAGAAGATGTTTGATAACCCATCACCAAACTGGAATGCAAGTACTGCTGTTTGACGTGATACCCCAATGATATCAGATAACTGAGCCATAATAGGCATAGTAGCAACAGCCTGCCCTGAGCCAGATGGAATGAAGAAGTTAAGCATAGTTTGAACTAGTAACATCAACTGAGCTGATACACTTGCAGGTGCATTTCTTAGCACATTAGATAAGTGGAATATAACTGTATCCATGATCATTGCATCGTTCATTACTACTACGATACCCTTAGCTACACCAGTTAAGATGCATCCCCAAACTACTGTTTTAGCACTGTCAATAAATTCGGCTACCCATTTATTGGGCGACCACTTTTTTATAAAGGCTGCTGCCATTGACATTATTAGGAATAGTGCACATAGTTCTGCGTATCCCCAACCCCATTTCATTAGACCAAACATAAGGATTACTAAAGTTAGTAAGATATCTAGGATTACTAACCCATCTGATTTTGTGAAATCATAAGAATCTAAGTCTCCTTCAGAGAATTCGTGAATTGATCTTTCCCCTGCTACGACTGATAATTCAGGATTTTTTTCTAACTTCTTAGCATATCTAAGTACATAAACAATTGAAATTGACATGAATAATGCTAGACAAATAAATCTAAATCCTGTTCCTGAGTATAGCGGAACTTGAGCAACATTCTGCGCTACACCTACTGTATAAGGATTGAAAGTAGCACCCATAAAACCGACGAATTCACCTACTGCAATTACTGCAAAACCAAACATTGCGTCATAACCCATTGCAATTCCAAGCCCAATAATTAGTGGATAGAATCCATAGAATTCACTAGCCATACCAAAGATTGATCCACCTAGACCAAATAATATCATCAATACCGGTACCAGTATTAGACCTTTGTGGCCGAGCCGCCTAAGTAGGGTTCCTATCCCCGAGTGGAATGCCCCAGTTTTTACCATTACTCCGAAAGTACCACAACAGCATAAAATTACAAAGATAATGTCTGCAGCTTCTACACAACCTCTATAAAAAGCTGCGAATAAACCTAAAAATCCTGTTGGTGTTACTTCTGACTTATCAACTTCGTGATAAGTTCCGTCAATAGCTACGCTTTTAACTGTGTAGCCAACATTCTGCTCCTGATAGTCATATGTACCTGAAGGTATTATCCATGACATAATCGCCATTATTAATACTACTGCAGCTACTATAATTAAGGTATCAGGCATATTAAACTTTTTCTTTTCATTTTCCATTGGAAAACCTCCTTTTGATCATTAAACCTTAATTAACAATAATATATGCAATTAATATGCCAATTATTTAACACTTTGCTTAAAGGTATTTCAACATACTAAAGCGCCCAATGTTTCCGTCTAGTTCTTATTCGAGGAATTAAGTTCTGTATGTAGAACTTAATTCCTCGAATATAATTAATTTATTTACATATCAAATAATATTTTATATTATATAATCAAAACATCAATACTTTTTAACAACTCCATTTATTAAATAATATGTTATAATAAATGAATAACAAAAAGGAGCGTCATATGAAAATACACAATGATACCATAACAAACATCTCAGAGCAATTAAGCGATGGCTTGATTTTTATAACTAAAAACCGAAAATATGGTTTGTTTAATAAAAAAGCTAGAGAAATTACAGGTTTATCTATGACAAACTTATCATCTCACGTAGAAGGAATGTTAAAAAAAGGCGATATAGTGATTATCGTCGATAACAGTCTAGGTAAGGATGATGGCAACCTTTCAAGCAAAGACCTAGAATCAATTAATATTCATGACAAAAGTATAAAGCAAGGTTATTCTCTTTTGGCCATAGGGGTATATGGAAACAAGCACTTTGAGCCTATCTATAAATATACTGAAAGTAATAATATTACTGACTATTTCAAGTTATATAAAAACTATTTAGGGTTTAACATAAATGCGGAAATTAACTATATTGACAATTTATTAAGCATCACAGTAAACAATATTACACATAGTATTAAATACTACAATGCGATTGGTCACATGGTAATACTAGACAGCAAGACGGGTAGTATTAAATTTTTTCAAAATATAGGATATACCATTAGAAATGAGTCCATAAACGAAATACTAAGCGGTAAACAATACGAGGGGAAAGGGTTAACTACAGATATGTCGGTTATAGGTAAAGACATTGAAGATATTATCGAAAAAAACGAGTTAACCACAACCATAGATACGGCTTTAAAAAATCAAGATTTTAAAATTATGAGCAAAGTTTATGAAATAAATAAAAGGCCTGTTTTATGTTCGATAAAAACAATCGCTACGCAAGGGAAAACCGAAGGAGTTCTCCTTCTTATTAACGATTTGTCAAAAATGGAGGAATTATTGCATGATAGAAATAACATCATAAAAAATATTGAAAAATCCATAAATTACAAAAGCACGTTTTACTCAAACTTACCTTTAAACTCCTTCGACGAATTTGTAGGAAATGATCCAGATATTTTAAAGATTAAGCACTTAGCATTTCGTGCGTCTAAGATGACATTCAATGTATTAATAACCGGAGAAAGTGGAACGGGCAAATCTCAATTGGCATATGAAATACATAGGTTAGCTAATCCAGGGAAACCTTACGTTGAAGTCAACTGTAGTTCTATAAGCCCTAACCTTTTTGAAAGCGAGCTTTTCGGTTATGTTAGCGGCGCGTTTACAGGCGCTTCTACAAAAGGTAAAATAGGATATTTCGAAAAAGCAAATGGCGGCACAATATTCCTTGATGAAATAGGAGAATTGCAACCAGAGCTCCAAGTCAAGCTACTTTACGTAATTCAAAACAAAGTTATTTTCAAGGTAGGCTCGACCGATCCTACACCAATAGATGTTAGGATAATAACGGCAACCCACCAAGATTTAAATAAAAAAATAAAGTGCGGAACATTTAGACAAGACCTATTTTACAGACTTAATGTTTTCCCTATACTTATCCCTCCATTAAGGAACCGCAAAGGCGATTTTTATTTATTGATTAATAAGATTATGGAAAGAATCTGCGAAAGTTATAATATAGAACCAAAAGTTTTTTCCGGAGAAGCTTTAAGTAAAATAACAGCTTATTCATGGCCCGGTAATGTAAGAGAGTTGGAAAACATAATTTCGAGGGCAGTAGCATTATGCGAAACAAAAACCCTATATCCTGAATATATAATTTTACCCGAAAGCAAAGATAACAATATAACATCCCTAGAACAACAGCTTTCTATTAAAGAAAGGGATGTATTACTAGAAACTTTGAAAATGTTTAATTGGAATAACAAAAAAACTTATGAATATCTAAACGTTTCAAAAACCGTTTTCTACAAAAAACTAAAAGACCATGAAATCAAAAAAGAGTCCTAGTCATTATAGGACTTTTTTATAAATCAACTATTTCACCCTTTACAACTGTCTTAGCTGGACCCGTTAATAAGATATTCGAAAATTTGCCATTTATATATCTCAAATCAACATTCAGTTCACCACCATCCATACTTACTCTAATATCTTTGCCAGTAACTTGTCCTAATGCAGTTAACGCTATAACTGTCGCTGCAGTTCCTGTGCCACATGCATATGTAAAATCTTCCACTCCACGCTCGTATGTGAGCTCTAATAAATGATTTTCGCTTAAAAAATCATAAAAATTCACATTTGCCCCTTTGGGGAAATCTTTATAACTTCTCATTTTTCGGGCAAGTTCTTTAAGCTCTGTTCTATTTATATTACCCAAATCATGAATATGGCAAGCCAGATGAGGCAAACCGGGTACTCCCAATTCAACATATGTTACTATATATTCTTTGCTATTGATAAAAATTGCTTTCTTTGTTTCAATTTTAGTTACATCATTGAGTTTTACCTGATAGTTGTTATCATCTACTCTATTTCCTATTACAAGTCCCGAACCAGTTTCTATTTTTTGTGTTTTACCAGCCAAACCATTTTCGTACCCATATCTTGCTACACACCTAGCACCATTACCACACATTTCTCCTATAGATCCATCACTATTATAAAACCTCATCATGTAATCGCCATCATTGCTAGGTTTATCCACCACCATCATGCCGTCTGCTCCTATAGAAAATCTTCTTGAGCAAAGCTTTTTTGCCAGCTTACCCAATTCTTCTACAGGAATTCCTTCTTCAATATTACTGATAATTATAAAATCGTTGCCTGCTCCTTGCATTTTCGTAAATTCCATTTATTTATCCTCACTTATTAAATTTGTTTATTATTACAATAACAAGCAAATTCTATGCCAATTTACTATTCTTATAAGGTCTTCTAAGAATGCCGAGGCTTAGCCTCGGCATAAAGCTTATTAATCATCCAATAGGAGACGCGATGAAAAGCCAAAATCCTAATCCTACAAAAATAGCTGCCCATATGTAGAAAAAGATTACTGTACCCTGTTCTCCCATCGTTTTTCTAAACCACTTAATCTTGCCCATCTCCCACATAGATTTTGGTTTCTTCGCTGCAATAAAAACAACTATTGCTGCATAAGCCACTGCAAGTATCCCTAAAAGCGGATTCCAATTCATAATACACCTCCATAATTTAACTTAAACCTTTTCTAATCCTAGGCATTAATAATATATACACCACTACACTGATTAGTACAACAATACCTGAATACATCAATATTTCTTGCCATTCTGCTTGATAAGTTAATATCTTATCTACGCCTTTATATGTCCAGTAAAACGGACTCCAGTATACGACCCATTGCCATTTATCACTAAGCAGTTCTGCTACTGCAACAGATCCAGCAAGGGGTAAGAAAAGCATTTTTACCGAGCCCGCTGCATCCATTACTGATGAATTGTTTATTCCTTGGATAAATCCAAATAATATACTAATAATCATAGAAACTAATACTATCATCATCATTTGCAGCCAATTAATGCCTGAAAATCCTGTAATGAGTAATATACTAACAGAACCATAAAGCGGTATAAATGCTCCTATTAAACTCTTCCCAAATATATATCCTGTTTTGGAAATAGTAGACAAATTAACAGCTCTAATGGTTTTATCCACTTTTTCTTCTATTATGTTTATTGCAATTAACATTCCACCTAGAACCGCACTAAACATCATCATTATATTAACTAAAAGCTTTTTAAGAGGGGATACTACTTCCCCGAATTCATGGATTTGAGCTGTAGATTCAGAAAGAGCTGCACCATCTTCATAAGATGCCAATATAAATGCAACTATGTCTATCATCTGCTCAGTTTCATTTCCTTGTGCTAATATGTAGTATGACTCACCATCAGGTACATATGCGAATACTTCATCTCGCCTGGCAATCCTTTCGTCTAAAGCTTCCTCATCTTCGTGTAAAGACACTTTTGCAAAATCCTCTAAATACTCTTCCATCTCAGGATTTTCATCTTCGATAAGGGCCAAATTAACTGTAGTATCATTTACGCTAGGTGCAATTAAATTAATTGCTATTCCAAATATCAAAGGAACAATAATTATATAAAGTGAAAGGAATTCTCTTATATTTACTTTTAAATCTCTACTAAAGATTACAAACATCTTCTTCATGATTACCCCTTCTCTATACCGCTAGATTCTTCTTGAATTTCTTATTGGCAAAGAAGAAAAGTATTCCTCCACCAATT
>DATFJV010000059.1:0-12895 GCA_035268985.1 Anaerovoracaceae bacterium
TATTAAACCATAGGAACCGTTGCTTCCGTCAGAGGGCCTTGATATGCTCCCTGGATTAAAAAGTTTAATTCCATCATTTTCTCCAATATATGGTATATGGGTGTGCCCGAATACTGCGCAAATGCAATCGGCTTCTTTGGCCTTATATGTAATGTTTAAATATGATTTTTTGACTCCGTATTGATGTCCATGGGCTATTAGGATATATCCATATGGAGTTTTATATTTTATGAAATCATTATCACCATGGGAACCATCACAATTCCCTCTGACCATTAATACTTCTTTGTTGGTTAATTTTTGTAGTTCTATGGCATCATAAATAAAATCGCCGCAGTGGATAATCAAGTCTACTTCGTTGTGTTTTTTTAATACTTCTTTTGCTTTCTTTAAGGATCCGTGGGTGTCGGACAATACTAATATTTTCATGTAGATCTCCTTTAACGAAACTATTCTATCATAAAAAACTTACAAAAACTAGAAAATCTCGCAATATGCGAGCAAATTCTAGTTATGGCTGTTATTTTTATTCTATATGCATTTAACATTCCCGTTAAAAAGCTTTAATTTAATTGAGCCATTCTCTGGAGAGTTTTTTTTAGCTACGGTAATAACTTCTTTTGCTGTTACACAGCATTCTTTAGAAATATAGTCAAGTACATTCGTAATTCCTGCACTATTAAACTCCTTACCGTTTACACTTTCGATTTCTCCGTGGTTAATTCCTAATTCTAGATAAGTAGGATAGTCTACTTTATGAGTCATTGTCATGATTTTCACCTCCGAAAAAAATAAATATACACAATGACGAATATTTATTTAAAATTATGACTACATTATACACCATCAAAATTTAGTGTCAATGGTTTTTAATAAAAATAACAATGTTTTTATATTTATACACAAAATATTATGTAAAAATATTATAAATATAGTTACATTCATTTAATAAATGATGTAGAATAAGAGTGAGAAGATAGGTCAAAGTTTAAGAGCATCCAAAAGGAGCAAAAGATGAAAGAATTCTTTAAAAGCGTTTATGTAAAAGCTTCAGTAGCGTTGATAATAAGCGGTATGATTATAATACTATTTTATAACATTATCAATGAACCTGAAGGGGTAGGGGCTGTAGTAAACGCCTTTAACAGAGTAATGATGCCCATATACATTGGACTTATATTAGCTTTTATTATGTGCCCAATATATAACAAGCTAGTAAAAGGTATATTTTATAGAATGTCTTTCGCATTTACAACAGATCACAAAGCATTTGTGTATGCCCGAGCTATGGGAAGTTTTATCGTTTTGGTCATAATAATTGTAACAATAGTAACTGTCCTTTTAACTATAGTTCCCCAATTGATTAATAGCATTGTTGGACTTATTGATGTAATGCCTGAAAGGCTAGAAACTTTTCAGCTTTGGGCAGAAGAAAATTTGGGGCAATTTCCCCAAATAGCGAAAAGTATCAATGACTTTGCCAATGCGAGTTCAAACACAGTTATTAAATGGATTGAAACTAACATTTTAAGAGGCGAAGGCGGAAGCTTGGCTATAGAAGTCTCTCTAGGCATATTGAATACAGTTAAAGGCATTATCAATATATTCATAGGTATACTATTATGCTTGTATCTTTTGAATTATAAGGAAAGGCTATTTGCACAAGCAAAGAAAGCTTCAGTATCAATATTTTCCGTAGCTAGAGCGGAAGCTATTCATGAATTTGTTACAATTACAAACAAGACTTTTGTAGGGTTTTTGGTGGGAAGAATTATAGATGCCTTTGTCATAGGGGCGATTACATACTTATCAATGAGGCTTTTCGTACTTCCTTATCCGGTGTTAATAAGCGTACTTATAGGTGTTACAAATGTGATTCCGTTCTTCGGACCATTTATTGGAGCGATACCAGCATTTTGCATTATATTTTTGGTAGACCCTGTACAAGCTTTCTATTTCTTTGTAATGATACTATTAATTCAGCAGCTAGATGGAAATGTAATTGGACCTAAGGTTGTAGGAGACGCAATAGGATTATCTAGCTTTTGGGTAATAATTGCAATACTCTTAGGCGGTGGAATGTTTGGGTTTGTTGGTATGTTCTTAGGTGTACCTATATTCGCAATAATATATACATATGCAGATAAAATTTTGAAGAAAAAATTAAGAAGAAAAAATATGCCAGATCATACAGATGATTATTTGGCATATGATAAATATGGTGTTAATAAGGAGGCTTTATTTAGTGATAAGAAACATGACTGAATTGGGAAAATTGGGAATTAAAGAAAAGAACATTATAATTGATGCTCCTATGGGGGAATATACTTCATTTAAAGTCGGAGGAACTGCTAGTGTATTAGTTACAGTTGATAATAAAGAACAGCTTAAAGCTTTACTAAGGTATATCAATTCTAATGAAATGAAATATATCTTAATTGGAAATGGTTCAAATTTACTTTTTACCGATAAGGGCTATGAAGGAATTGTGATTAAGCTAGGAGATGGGTTTAAAGAACTTAGATTAAGTAATGATACGATTACCGCAGGTGCTAGCTTACTGCTTTCACAAATTAGCAATTTTGCTATGGAGAATGATTTATCAGGAATCGAATTTGCATCAGGCATCCCGGGAACTCTAGGAGGAGGACTGTTTATGAATGCAGGGGCTTATGGTGGAGAGCTTAAAGATGTTATTATTACTGTAAATGCGATTAGCTCAGATGGTAAAAATGAAATGGTTTTTAGCAATGGTGATATGGAATTTGAATATAGAAACAGTCTTATGCAGAGAAAAGATATGGTTGTGACATCTGCGGTAATTAAGTTGAATAAAGGTACTAAAGAAGAAATAAAGAAAAAGATATTAGGGTTTACAGAAAAACGTAACAGCAAACAGCCGGTAAAATATCCTAGTGCAGGGAGTACGTTCAAAAGACCTATTGGTGGCTATGCCGCCCAATTAATTGATGAAGCAGGCCTCAAAGGCCTTACAGTGGGAGGCGCTGTGGTTTCTCAGAAACACGCAGGCTTTATTATAAATGATGGAGATGCAACGGCTACAGATATAATTGAATTAATTAGATTAGTGCAAAACTATGTATATGATGATTCAGGAATAATGTTAGATCCCGAGGTAAGAATTATTTAGGAAGGTGATACTATGTTTGAAAATTATGAGCTAATTTATGATCATCACACTCATACAATCTATTCCCATGGTAAAGGCGATATTGAGGATAATGTAATAATTGCCAAGGAAAAAGGTTTAGCTGAAATAGCCATAACTGACCACGGCCCTGGCCATCATTTTTATGGTTTAAATAAGGAAAAACTTCCCGAAATGAGAGAAAAGATAAGTGGTTTAAAAGAAAAATATCCTGAGGTTAATGTGCTTTTAGGCGTTGAGGCTAACATTGTTGACACAGGAAATTATCTAGATGTTTCTCATGAGGAATTTAAGGAATATGATTTAGTTATTGCTGGATATCATTATGGGGTTTCAAAGGGACATATATTTAATAACTATATTAGTTCCCATGTTGGGTTTCCTTCGGGAAGCATTAATGCTCTTAGAATGATCAATACAAATATGACAGTAGGAGCTATTTACGAAAATAATTTAGAGATTATTACACATCCAGGTGATAAGGGGTATTTTGACATAGAGGAAATAACTAAAGCCTGTGTTGATAACGATACCTTGGTTGAGATTAATAATAAGCATAGACATTTAAGTGTTGAAGAAATCGAAATAGCAGCCAAGTATGACGTTAAATTTGTAGTTAGCAGTGACGCCCATAGGCCAGAATATGTAGGGAGCATTGATGGTTGTCTTAAGAGGGCTTGCGAAGCAGGACTTGATTTTGAAAGAATTGTTAATATAAGAAAAAAGCATGATTAGGAGATAAGATGGAAGTAGTAATTATTACGGGGCTATCTGGTTCAGGAAAAACTAATGCTTTGGATTGGTTTGAAGACCAAGGTTATTATTGTATTGATAATATGCCTCCAGCTTTAATTAAGAATTTTACTGAATTGATTGATTTAAAAAAAGTTCCAATAACAAAGGTTGCCATAGGCGCGGATATTAGGGGCGGCGAATTTTTTGATACATTAGTATCCGTTCTAGAAGATCTGAAAAAAAACAAAGAGATTGATAATAAGGTTTTATTTACGGAAGCATCTGTAGAAACTTTGATAAGAAGATACAACGAGACTAGAAGAAAACATCCGCTAACTGGTGGTGCCGCTACTAAAGAGGTAATTCAAAGGGAAATTAAAATTTTATCGGAAATAAGGAAGAAATCTGATTATGTAGTAGATACTAGTAATATGAAGGTTTCTGAATTTAAGATTGAAATGAGCAGAATTTTCTTGAGTGAGGATGGGGAAAATAAATTTACTATTAACATCTTGTCGTTTGGATATAAATATGGGATCCCTCTGGAGACGGATATTGTTTTTGATATGAGGTTTATTCCAAATCCTTTTTATATTAAAAGCCTTAAAGATTTAACGGGAAATAATAAAAAGGTTTATAATTATGTGTTTAAGCACCAAGTTACAAAGGACTTTACTGATAGTTTAGAAAAAATGATAGATACCATAGTACCAGGCTACATCAATGAAGGAAAATATCATTTAAATATTGCATTTGGTTGTACAGGAGGACATCATAGGTCTGTTAGTATGGCCAATTACTCAGCTGAATTATTTAAAGGCAAGGATTGGCGAGTCACTTTGAAACACAGGGACTTATAGTGAACCGTTTGAGGTTCATAAACTTGCATCAATATCTTTTAGTAATTGCTGACTAACTATCATATTTCTTGAATTGGAATATTTTGAATGCTATAATCATTATAGTTTGATAATTAATTAATTATAGATGAAGGAGTAAGATATGGAAAAATTAATCATTTCCGCTTGTATTAGCGGAGCAGAAGTTACTAAGGAGCAAAATCCAGCAGTTCCTTATACTGTAGAAGAAATTGTAAGAGAAGCTAAGTCTGCATACGATGCAGGAGCAGCTGTAATTCATCTACATGTTAGATGGGATGATGGTACACCTACTCAAAGTAAAGACAGATTCCAAGAATGTGTTGATGCGATTAAAGAAGTATGTCCTGACGTAATTGTTCAGCCTTCAACAGGTGGTGCGGTTGGAATGACAGATGAAGAAAGATTACAGTCATGCGATATTACTCCAACGCCAGAATTTGCAACTTTGGACTGCGGTACGGTTAATTTTGGTGGAGACGAAATCTTTGTGAATACTGATGATACAATAATGAATTTTGCTAAAATCATGAAGAATAAAGGAATCAAACCAGAATTAGAAGTGTTTGACAAAGGTATGGTTGACAAAGCTATAAAGGTAGACAAAAAGGGTCTTTTAGAGCATCCACTACATTTTGACTTCGTTCTTGGAGTACAAATGGCAGCTACATTAAGAGATTTGGTTTTCATTTCTGAATCACTGCCAGAGGGTTCAACATGGACTGCCACAGGATTGGGAAAAAATGCATGGCACATCGCTGCCGCAACTATTTCCCTTGGTGGACACGTTAGAGTTGGATTTGAAGATAACCTATACTTAGAAAAAGGAAGACTTGCTAAGAGTAATGGAGAAATGGTAGCAAAGGCAGTAAGTATTTCTGAAATGTTAGGAAGACAAGTAGCTACTCCAGCAGAAGCTAGAGAAATCCTAGGATTGAAACCATTAGTTTAATTAATTGATTAATGAGCTCCGAGTTTTTCTCGGAGCTTTTTTTGGAGAAAATATGTCGTTTTCAAGTGAAACAAAAAACGAATTAGCTAGAATAATACCTGAAAAGAAGTGTTGTATGCTAGCTGAAATATCAGGATTCATGAGGGTGGCTGGAAGCTTAAGACTGGTAGGTAGCGGGAAGTTTAAAATAGTTGTAACCACAGAAAACCCAGCAGTTGCAAGGCATTATAAGACCCTTATTAAAACCTATTATAACATTGACTCTAAGCTTGAGATTGGGGAATCCAATTCTCCAGGAACGTCAGGTTATAGTTATTCTCTTACAATTAGACCTGAAGATAGAAGCGATCTTATACTAAGGGAAACTGGTATACTACTGGTTAAAGAAGGTGAAGATTATATTTCTGATGGAATTTATTTTAACAATCTTCGAAGTAAGTGCTGCAAAAAAGCTTACTTAAGAGGAGTATTTTTAGGTTGTGGAAGTATAACTAATCCAAGCAAGAGCTATCAAATGGAATTTATTACTTCTAGCAAGCGTTTTGCGTTTGACTTGAAAAAAATAATTACCTCGTTTGTGGATCTTAATGCAAATATTGTAACTAGACATTCTAGTTATGTAGTATATATTAAAAAAGCCAGCTATATAAGTGATATGTTAGCTATAATGAAGGCATATAACAGTATGCTTGAGTTTCAAAATGTCATGATTAATAAAGGCATCAGAGCAGATGCGACTAGAATGGCTAATTGCGATAATGCCAATTTGGACAGAGCAATCATGTCTGCTGAAAGGCAGCTTATACAGATTAGAATAATCGAAGAAAAGCTTGGTCTTGAAAATATTCCTAAAGCTTTAAGGGATTTGGCTTTAATAAGGAAAGAAAACCCAGATGTTAATTTAACTGAAATAGGAGAGTTGTTAAACCCTCCTATAAAAAAATCTGGTGTAAATAAACGCTTTAAAAAGCTAGAAGAAATTGCTAATAAGCTTAATTAGTATATACACTAAGTCCTACTAATAGACAGCTTTCAGTGAATGGCTTGCTGTTTTCTCTAAGATAAGTTAGAATCTCTTCACTTTCAGCTCCTGGCTGAATAACAATATTCTTATATTCTTTTTTGCATTCCTTTATTAATCTTAGCCCCTTGACTGGATGTATGCATAAATCTATTACATCTATTTCGTCAGGAACATCATTTATACTTTCGTATTCTTTGGGAACTGAATAAACAGTATATCCCTTTTCTAATAATCTTTTCTTAATTATGTATGCATATTTTTCTTCGCTTACTGTGTTTCCCACAACGACGAAAACCTTTTCTTTCATAGTTTCTTGTAAATCCATAATATTACCCCCATATTAATTATTATTGAATTAATTAATTATACCATAACTTTAACTATTTGTTGCAAATAAACGTGAAATAAGGTAATATAAATACATATATGAGTAAATAGATATACGTAATGAATTAATTGGAGGAGAAATGGCTAAGACAAATAGACAATCAAGGAAAACAAAAGCAAAGATAAAAAATGCTCTAATGGAGCTTATGGGGGAACAAGAACTTTCTAAAATTACCATTAATGAGCTGACTGAAAAAGCCGATATTAGCAGAAGAACCTTCTATTTACATTACACTGATTTTAAGGCATTGCTTAGTGAAATTGAAAGAGATAATATGGAATTGGTGCAAAAGAAGGTTATGGACAAATTAGTGGTAGAAGGAAAATTGGAATTACTGAGTTTTTATACTGCACTAAATGATATTATCTTAAAGGATAATCAATACTATATTTCTGCAAGTAAATCTGCATATTCCTTATATGTCTTCAATAAAATTGAAGAATTAATGATAGCTGAAATACTTGAAAAAGATGAGAATATTAAAAAACCTATTAGCAAATCAGATATGATAAAGGTTAAGTTTTTCATAATGGGATCCATGAAAGTTTTTTGGTCATGGTTAAGTGAGGGAAAGCAAATGCCTTTAAATAACCTAGTAGAAATTATTGAAGAAGGTTTTGAAGAAGGATATAAAATTTAACTAATTGGAGGAAGTATGAAATTTACAGTAATTTATTTTAGCAAAGACGGTCATACGAAGGAAATGGCAGATGAAGTTGTTAAAGGTGCATCTAAAGTTAAAAAAATTGAAGCTAAAGCATTTTCATTAGATGAAATTGATAAAGATTTTGTGGATGAAAGTAAATGTGTAGTATTTGGTACACCCGTATATCACGCAGGTATTTGTTGGCAGATGAAAAAATGGTTCAATGAAGAAAGTAAAGATTATAACTTGGAAGGTAAGTTGGGCGGTGCATTTGCCACTGCTGCATTTGTTCAAGGGGGATTAAATACAGCATGCTTAGAGCTCACTCAGCTAATGCTAGTCAAAGGTATAATGGTATATTCCAGTGGATCTGCACTGGGGCAGCCTTTCTTACATATTGGAGCCACATCTATTAATGAAAATTCGGAAAGAGATAAGATGCAGTTTATATCCCTTGGAGAAAGACTAGCTAATAAAGTGGTAAACATATTTAATGATTAAATTATAAGGCTAACTATGACCTGTGCTAAAAAGTACAGGTCTTTTATTAAAAGAAAGGTTAACTATGGAAGGTTTGAATAGCTCATATACATCATTATTAATAATAATTTTGTTGGCTACGTTTGTGCCTTTGGTGCTTAAAAAACTTAAAAGAATAGCCGTACCTAGCGTTGTAGGAGAGATACTTGCAGGGGTAATTATAGGTAAAAGTGGTTTTGATATAGTGCATGGTGGTACAGAGCTTGATTTCATATATAGTTTTGGCTTTGCATTTTTAATGTTTTTATCTGGATTGGAAGTTGACTTTTCCCTATTAAAAACAACTCAAACAGATTGCAAATACAAACTTATAGATAAGCCAATATTTGTTGCCATGGCAATATTTCTTGGAACTTTAATTATGTCATATGGGTTTTCATGTATATTAGTTTACTATGAAATGGTGACTGATCATCTTCTCGTGACTTTAATACTAAGTACTACATCTCTAGGTATTGTAGTTCCTATACTTAAAGAAAAAGGAATTATAGGCCAAAGGTACGGACAAACCATACTAATGGCATCACTTATAGCAGATTTTGCTACAATGGTAATGATTACTATATTAATTGGTGTTAGAACAGAAGGTGATAGTAAAAGTATATTCTTAATAATGATATTATTTATTGCTTTCTTCTTGATATATAATCTTGGTAAAAAATATCTTGATTACGACCTTATTAATGAACTATCTAATACAACGGCACAAATCAAAGTAAGGGGTTCTTTTGTCCTTATACTGATATTTATAACGTTGGCAAATGCCATAGGGATGGAAATAATTTTAGGAGCATTTTTAGCAGGTGTTATTGTTTCCTTACTAGATGACAAAGAAGCTTCTGATTTATATATGAAGCTTGATGCCATAGGATTTGGCTTTTTTGTACCAATATTCTTTATTATGGTAGGCGTATCATTTGACTTGAAGGCAGTACTGGGAGACCCAAAGATATGGATATTTATGCCTGGTATTATAGTAATGCTTTATTTAGTAAAGATAGTGCCGTCGCTACTACTTGCTAGAATGTATCCCATCAGGAAAACTATAGCGGCCGGTTTTTTGTTATCATCCAGATTAAGCTTAATAATTGCTGCCAGCGCTGTTGGGCTTGAGATGGGAATAATAAAACCCTATGTAAATTCGGAGATTATACTGGCAGCTTTAATAACTTGTACATTCTCCCCTATGATATTTAACAAGATGCTTCCTTACGAATGTGAGGATATAACAAAGAGAGTATTTATAATTGGCTCTGGTAAGGGCGTAGAAATGTTGGTAAAAAGGTTAAAAGAGCAAGATGCATATATTACAGTTCTTGTTATGAATAACCGCTGCGTGGACGATATCCCGGACTGTGCTGATAAAATTGAGATTGGCAATCCATTAAGTATTGAGTTTTTAAAGTCTACAAACTTAACAGATGCTGATTCAGTTGTAATTGCTGTAGAGGATGAGGGTGTTAACACAGAAATTTGTAGAATCTGTAAGAACTACTTCAGTAAAAATAATTTGATATTGCTTTCAAATGTAGATCATAAGTCAAAGGGGGAAACGTTGTATGGTGCCCAAAGAATATCACCTGACTTAGCAACAGCAGCACTAGCTCAAAGCTATATAAACAACCCAAGTACATATAACTTGTTGTTTACTGAAAGTGATTTTGGTATTATCGAAGTTGAGCTAAATAACCCTGATTTATTCAACACTTCATTAAGCAGAGTTGTATTGCCTGGTAATAGCCTAATACTTTCAATTAAGAGAGGGAAGGACAAGGTAATACCTCATGGTTCCAATGTAATTGAGCAGGGAGATGTGCTCATAATAGTTGGATCTAAAGAGCATATGGAAGAAGTTAAAGCGTTAATTGCTACTCATTCTTGCGCAATTAATGTATAGGAATATTGGAGGTCAGTATGAATAAAATTTATGATCCTTTTAATCTGTTGCATGATAAAAAGTCTTATAAAGTAGAGCCTCCTGGTACTCTTACATATAAGGGTAATTATGGTGACGTTAAACCTTCAATTGAATGTATAGAATATGATAATAGTGAAACTAAGAGTTCAAAGGTTGAGGTAATAGGTGATAAAGTTACTGATGATAAGGTATATTGGTATAATGTGGTTGGTCTTAGCAATGTTGAAATGATTCAACAAATCGGAAAGTCCTTTGATATACATAATATGGATCTTGAAGATATTGTTCATGTTTCTCAATGGAGCAAAATTGAGGTTAAGGAAAATTATAACTTTTCTGTGCTAAAAATGATATATTTAAGTAACCAAAAGATTATTCATGAGCATCTGGCAATTTATCATAAAGGCAATATGATTATAACTTTTCAAGAAACCCCAGGTGATGTATTTGAAAATGTTAGAGACAGACTAATCAGAAACCAAGGAAGTATTAGAAATAAAGCAGGTGAGTATCTCTTTTATTCACTATTAGATGCCTTAGTAGATCAGTACTTTATTGTAATTAATAAAATATCATCTGACTTTATAGATATTGAGATGAAAATTTTAGAAGGCGATAAGCGTAGCAAAGAAAAAGTACATGAACTTAGAAAGGAACTTCTATATTTAATAAATTCTGTAACGCCTATGAAGGATTCTGTGACATCCCTTATAGAAAATGGAAGAATCATTATTGATGAGGACTTAGAACCTTATTATGGAGACTTGGATGAGCACCTTAATCAAATTTCGGATTCCCTAAAGGCGTATAAGGAGATGACCAATAGCTTGCAAGAAATGCATGCAACTAATGTCAGCAATGATATGAATAAGATAATGATGACATTAACGATATTTTCCGCCATATTCATTCCTTTATCATTTTTGGCTGGTGTTTTTGGTATGAACTTTCATTATTTCCCTGGGCTTGATATAAAGGCGGGTATTTATATATTCATGTCTGTATGTGTAATTATAGCTGGTGGCATGTTGTTGTTTTTTAAATCGAAAAAGTGGTATTGATAGGAGAGTAAATGAATAAAGAAGATATTATAGAAATAGAAATAACAGATATGACGCAGGATGGTAATGGTATTGGGAAATATGACAATTTAGTTGCATTTGTTTCCGGAGCGCTTTTAGGCGATGTGGTAAAAGCCGAAATTACTAAGATTAAGAAAAATTATATTTTAGCAAAAGTAGTTGAGGTCACAAAGGAATCAGAGTATAGAGTGGATAATCCTTGTAAATATGGTGATTTGTGTGGTGGCTGCTCATTACTTAGTATTAAGTATGAAGGCCAACTTAGATTAAAAGGAAAACAGGTTAGGGATAAGTTTATAAGGCTTGCAAAGCTTGATGAACCTAAGATAAACCCAATCATATCCATGGATGAGCCTTATAGGTATAGAAATAAGACAACTTTTGCAGTAAAAGGCAATAATGTTGGCTTTTATAAAAGAAAGAGCAATAGTTTTGTATGTAATACTAAGGAATGCATGATACAAAGTGAAGTGTCAATGACTGTTGCAAATTCAATTAGAAGGTTTATATTAGAAGATAATATAAAAGATGGCCTTTTTGAAAGTGCAACTGTAAAAATTGCAATGGGAACTGGCCAAGTAATGGTTGTATTTAATATATCATCCAAAGGTATACCAAATTATGAAAAATTAATAAAAATAATCGATGATGACATGGATAGCTTAAATAGTTATTATTATTTTCAAAGTGCAATAGTAATAAACAATAAGGGTAACAGCACTTTACTAGCTGGCACCAAGACTATAACAGATAATGTGTTTATAGGTAGAGAATTAGAATTTGAAATATCAGCAGAGGCTTTTTATCAAGTAAATACTGAGCAGATGATAAAGCTTTATGAAAAGGTAAAGGATTATGCTTCCCTTACAGGTAGTGAAACGGTGTATGATTTATACTGTGGAGTTGGGACAATTGGACTTATGTTAGCTGATAAATCTAAATTTGTCGTGGGAATTGAATCAGAAAAAGAAGCTGTTCTAAATGCTAATAGAAATGCTACATTAAATGGCATTGTAAATGCCATTTATAAAACAGGCAAAGCGGAAGACGAGCTTCCGGAATTGATTAAGGAAAGACCTTGTGATGTAGTTATCTTCGATCCCCCAAGAAGTGGTTGTGATGAGTCACTGTTAAAAACAATAGCAGAAGCAGAGGCAAAGAAGATAGTCTATGTTTCTTGTGAACCGGCGACATTAGCGAGAGATATAAAGATACTGATAGAATTGGGCTATGAATTTATAGAGGCTACACCAGTAGATATGTTTCCGCATACTATGCATGTCGAGACCATAGTAGCACTATACAAAATAGACTAATCGTATTTGCTCAAATACCGCTAAAAACCAAGCTTTTCATGTTTAAGACGGACGTCTTGAATTATCGCAATAAGGAACTGAAAGATGAAATAGTCATAAGGCTAGGCTTTTGGATGTGAAATGTAGGGACATAAGAAATTGAATAATGAATGTGAATCCACTGGTGCAGAATCGGTGGATTTTTCTTTTTGGAAAGACTTTAAGATTTTAATAAAACAGACCTCAATAGAACAGCTAACTTGATAAC
>DATFJV010000060.1:0-2804 GCA_035268985.1 Anaerovoracaceae bacterium
TCAATAATTTATATTTATTAAAGTGATGCTGCTATAACCATTTTTTGAACTTCAGAGGTGCCTTCATATATTTCAGTAATCTTTGCATCACGCATCATTCTTTCGATAGGGTATTCACGAGTATATCCATATCCTCCAAACAACTGCAAGCATCTAGCTGTTACATCACTTGCCAATTCTGAACAGTACAACTTAGCCATAGCTGCGTTAGTAGTATATGGCAAATTATTATCTTTTAACCTTGCCACCTTGTAAACTAAAAGTTGAGCTGCTTCTATTTTCATCCTCATATCAGCTAATTCAAATTGAGTGTTTTGGAATTTAAATATACTTCTACCAAACTGCTTTCTTTCATTTACATATTCTATAGTTTCTTCTAAAGCTCCTTCAGCAAGTCCTAATGCTTGAGCAGCTATTCCAATACGTCCTACATCTAAGGTTTGCATTGCTATTTTAAATCCTTTACCTTCTTTACCTATTAAATTTTCCTCTGGCACAACACAGTTGTCAAAAATTAGTTCGCAAGCACTTGATCCTCTAATTCCCATTTTCTTCTCTTTTTTCCCAACGGTAAATCCAGGAAAGTCGCTTTCAACTATAAATGCAGAACATCCTCTTGTTCCTTTAGATTTATCTGTCATAGCAATAATAATATATGTGTCAGCATAACCTGAGTTTGTTATGAATATCTTTGATCCATTTAAGATATAATTTTTACCTTTTTTAACAGCAGTTGTTTTTTGCATTGCCGCATCTGTTCCTGCGCTAGGTTCTGTTAGTCCAAATGCACCTAACTTTTCACCTTTGCAAAGAGGAACTAAATATTTTTCTTTTTGCTCTTTAGTACCATATTTGTATATTGGATGACAACAAAGGGATGTATGTGCTGTATAAATAGTTGTAGTTGTTAAACAAACTTTAGCTATTTCTTCAACTGATAATACGTAAGCAAGAGTATCTGCTCCCTCTCCACCATATTCTTTAGGCATAGGTATACCCATAAATCCATATTTTTTTAATTTTTCAACAGTTTCTTTTGGAAATCTTTCTTCTTCATCTATTTCCGCTGCTATAGGCTTAATCTCTTTTTCTGCAAATTCTTTAAACATTTTCTGAGCTAATAAATGTTCTTTTGGTAAATTGAAATCCATTCTTTTTCCTCCCATTTTTTAATTATATATTTTATTTTTTATATACATCAATGTTAAAATTCTTTTTTATTTAATCCTAAGAGTTCTTCACTAAAAAAACTCTTTTCCATTTTTTTCAAATTATCTGATATTTTAGGCTTGAATTCCATTTTGTTTAATATGTGAGCCTCTAAATCAACTCCTGGGGCCACTTCAGTTAAATATATTCCATCGCTTCTAAGTTCAAATACTGCTCTTTCTGTTATGTATTTAACCGGTTGCTTTATTTTATTAGCATATTTCCCACTAAATGTAATTTGTTCTACTTCTTCAACGAATTTATTTTTTCTTCCTTCATTTATAATTTTTAATTCTCCATCTTTAATTTCTGTTTCTAACCCACCAGCTGTAAATGTGCCGCAAAATATTACTTTTTTTGCATTTTGTGTGATATTAATAAATCCACCACATCCAGCAAGCCTTTTTCCAAACTTACTAACATTTATATTGCCTAGTAAATCAGCTTGTGCCATTCCTAAAAAAGCTATATCTATACCGCCACCATCGTAAAAATCAAACATTACATTTTGATCTAGAATACTATCTGCATTTGCAGAAGCACCAAATTGAGCTCCAGATAATGGCATACCACCAACAGCACCTGCTTCTACTGTTAATGTCATGTAATCTTCTATTCCTTCTTCAGCTGCTATTGATGATATTAGCTCAGGAACTCCTACTCCTAAGTTAACAACAACATCTTTTTCTAGTTCCATGGCAGCTCTTCTAGCAATAACTTTTTTAGCATTTAGGGGTACCTCTTTTTTATTGTTAAATGTTTCCCTTATTTCTCCTGTTAAGGATGGATCATAATCATATCCTAAACACTGTAAGCTCTCTTCTTTATTCCCGATTACTAGTGCATCTACATTTATTCCTGGAATTTTAACTAATTTTGGATCTAGTGTTTTGTTTTTAACTATTTTTTCAACTTGAACTATAACTTTACCTCCGCTGTTTTTGCAGGCCTGAGCCATAGCAGTAGAGTCTAGTGTTCCGATTTCTTTTTCCATAGTAATGTTGCCAGATTCATCCGCATAAGTTCCTTTTATTAAACATACATCAATAGGAAATGTTTTATAAAGAAGGCGTTCTTCTCCGTCTATATTTACTAGTTTAACCAAATCTTCTTTAGTTGCAGAATTCAACTTACCCCCACCATTTCTAGGATCAACAAAAGTATTTAATCCAACATGAGTAAGAGTACCAATTTTTTTTGCCGCTATATCTCTAAATAAATGAGATATAACCCCTTGAGGAAGATTGTATGCCTCTATTTTACCCTCTATAGCCATAGAACCTAATTCAGGACCTCTATCCCAGTGTCCTCCAATAGCTCTCTTAACCATGCCCTCGTGAGCAAAATGATCATTGCCTTTACCATTTCTTTTGCCTTGTCCTGCAGCAAATATTAAAGTTAGATCTTTGGGATAACCTTCTTCTAAATATTTTTTTTCTACTGCGCTTGTTAAAGCTTCAGGACAACAACTACTTACAAATCCTCCAGTTGCAACACTTTCTCCATCATTAATTAAATCAATTGCTTCTTTTGCTGTTAATATTAGTTTTTTTCGCACCTTCATTATCCTCCTGTGTTATGATTTAATTTTAGAT
>DATFJV010000061.1:0-10126 GCA_035268985.1 Anaerovoracaceae bacterium
ATAGTAATATGGATTGGCTCAGAGGAATGATAAATAGTGGTTTTAAATTAAATGATATATAAATAGACTAAAGTAACTAAATGAAAACATACCAAGGGGATACTCTGATTATTAATTCCCGAAAGTATATTGACACTATCCCATATGGGTAGTCTTTTGCATAATTATTGGGGTTGTGATAGGTAAATGGATATCAGTTATTCCAGAAACTTTAAGCAAGTTTGAATATGCTAATGTTTCTATACCAGTTGCAATACTAATTTGGTTAATGATTTATCCTATGATGTTAAAAATAGATTTTACTAGTATATTGGAAGCAACTAAAAAACCGAAAGGATTGACTGTAACATGTGTAACTAACTGGCTTATTAAACCATTTACTATGTATTTTATAGCGGCATTCTTTTTAAAGGTGGTATTTAACGGCGTAATTGAATCATCCTTAGCAGATGAATATTTGGCCGGGGCAGTGCTTCTTGGTGCAGCGCCTTGTACTGCCATGGTATTTGTTTGGAGCCATTTAACTAAAGGGGATCCGGCATATACGGTGGTCCAAGTAGCAGTAAATGATTTGATATTGCTTATAGCCTTTGCGCCAATAGTTGCATTTTTACTAGGAGTAAGTGATGTTATAGTGCCTTATGATACACTGTTTATTTCAGTAGTACTGTTTGTGGTTATTCCCCTTGTTGGCGGATATTTATCCAGAAAACATATAATAAAAAATATGGGGGAGGAGTATTTTGAAAACGTATTTTTAAAGAAGTTTGATAAAACTACAATTGTTGGATTGCTATTAACTTTAATAATTATATTTTCCTTTCAGGGGGATATAATACTCAAAAGTCCATTGCATATAATACTGATTGCAGTACCTTTAATTATTCAAACTTTTTTCATATTCTTTTTGGCATATTTGTGGGCAAAAAAATGGAAATTGAAGCATAACATAGCTGCGCCAGCTGCTATGATAGGAGCTAGTAATTTCTTCGAACTTGCTGTTGCCGTATCAATATCTTTATTTGGACTAACTTCCGGGGCTACTCTTGCTACCGTTGTGGGAGTATTGGTGGAGGTGCCTGTTATGTTGACTTTAGTTAAAATAACAAATAGCACTAAAAGCTGGTTTAATGAATAATATCTTTAAAAAAGAATAATTGAGATTGTTTAAGAGCTTAAATTAGAAATGGCTTGAGTGAATTGTTACTCAAGCCATTTCTATTAATGAAATAGATAATATTGTATAGTTATATTCTATATACAAAGAAAAAACAATATAAAAGATGTTATCTGTGGTTATGATTTTGTTGCTGTGTTAGAATGATTATGGTTTTGTGGCATTAGCCGCATATTAAAAATATTACTTGTGTAGAAAAAGGAGTGAATAAATTGAATATTCATGAATATCAATCAAAGGAAGTATTTAAATCTTACGGTATTCCGACATTAGATGGATACAAAGCGGAAAGCTTGGAGGAAGCTGAAGAAAAAGCTGAATTAGTAAAGACTGATGTTTCGGTTGTTAAAGCTCAAATACATGCTGGAGGAAGAGGTAAAGCTGGTGGAGTTATTTTAGCTAAATCTAAAAAAGAAATTTTAGCGGCCGCTGAAAAATTACTAGGTGAACCTTTAATTACTCACCAAACATCTAAATACGGTCAAATTGTAAAAAAAATCTACTTAGAAGAAGGTTGTAATATTGATAAAGAATACTATCTAAGCCTTATTGTTAACAGGAAAAAATCATGTTTTACATTCATTGCATCTTCAGAAGGTGGAATGGATATTGAAACAGTTGCTAAAACCAATGGAGATGCAATTGTGTATGTTGATATAGATCCTGAACTTGGACTTAAGAACTTCCATATAAATAGGATTGCTAATTTCTTGGATTTAGACAAGAAAAAACTAGCTGCTATATTAAATGGTATATATAAATGCTTTGTTGAAAAGGATGTCTCTTTACTGGAAATCAATCCTTTAGTGTTGACAAAAGAAGGTGAGATTATTGCGTTGGATGCTAAAATGTCCTTTGACGATAATGCCTTATTTAAACATCCTGATATTTTAAAATACAAGGATGAGAGTGAAGAGGAAAAGGAAGAAAATGAAGCCAATAAACATGGCCTAGCATATGTAAAGTTAGACGGTAATATAGGATGCCTAGTAAATGGGGCGGGGCTTGCCATGGCTACAATGGATGCCATTCATTTAGCAGGTGGAAGCCCTGCAAATTTCTTAGATGTTGGAGGAAGTGCCAGCGTTGAAATGGTTTCCAAAGGATTTGAAATAATATTAAGCAATATTAATGTAAAGGGGATATTCATAAATATATTCGGTGGTATCATGAGATGTGACACCATTGCAGAGGGAATAATTAAAGCTGCATCTGACCTGGATATTAAAGTTCCGATAGTTGTTAGACTGGAAGGTGCCAATGCGGATATTGGACTTGAAATATTATCAAATTCAGATATTAACGTTATGCTAGCAGAAGATATGGATGATGGTGCTAGCAAAATTGTGTCACTTATATAAAGAGGAGGAAATTCATGAGCATTTGGGTAGATAATCATTCGAAATTAGTAGTTCAAGGAATAACAGGCTCAGCTGCAAGATACCATACAGAGCAAATGATTAAATATGGAACTAATATTGTGGCAGGAGTTACTCCTGGAAAAAAAGGACAAGTAGTGCAAGGCGTACCTGTATTTGATACAGTTAAGGAAGCTGTAATAGAAACTGGAGCTAATACTTCAATAATATATGTTCCTGCTCCTTTTGCTGCGGATGCAATTATGGAAGCAGTGGATGCAGAAACAGAACTAGTTGTATGCATTACAGAACATATTCCTGTAAAGGATATGCTTATGGTCAAAGCGTATATGGCGGGGAAAAATACAAGACTAATCGGGCCAAATTGCCCGGGGATTATAACACCGGGACAAACCAAAATTGGAATTATGCCAGGGCATATACATGTACCTGGAAATATTGGCATAATATCTAGGTCTGGGACCTTAACATATGAAGCAGTTGGAGCGGTAACAAAGGCAGGTCTTGGGCAAAGTACTGCAGTGGGAATTGGGGGTGATCCAATTCATGGAGCGGATTTTATTGATGTATTAAAGGCTTTTAATGAAGATAAAGATACTCATGCGGTTATATTAATTGGTGAAATCGGGGGTGATGATGAAGAGGTGGCGTCTGAATGGATAAAAGAAAACATGACAAAGCCCGTTGTTGCATTTATTAGTGGCAGAACTGCACCTAAGGGTAAAAGAATGGGCCATGCAGGGGCTATTGTCTCTGGCTCATCAGGAACAGCAGAGTCTAAGATAGAAGCATTAAAAGCGGCTGACGTGGGAGTTGCAGACAAGTTTTCTGAGCTTGTACCATGTTTAATGGAAAAGTTGAACAAATAGACGATATATCCCTGTGATTTAAAGGGGTTTGAGAAGGGTTTGTAGCCCTTCTTTTTTTGTATTATCATTAATAATATGGATGCTCATAGAGTCTTTGATTCATGAAATTCTTCTTGACTTTAAAGCGAGGGCAATATATTATTTAAAAGATACTGAGCCAAACATTCATAAAAGGTGGTGAATGTTTGACTAATATTGAACCATAGGTTCAAAGGAGAATGAAAAGAGAATGAATGAGGACTTAAATATGGCAAAAAAGGGTTTATATATAAAGAACAAATATATAGTTCTTGTAGGTGCACTACTGGCACAAATTACAATTGCGGGGCTATATGCTTGGAGCATTTTTGGTACAGCATTGCAAAGTGAAAATGGATGGGGTGAAGATGCAATACTACTAACGTATTCTATAGCTCAATTTGTATTTGCATTTAGCACAATTTTTTCAGGTAGATTGGTAGATAGAAAAGGACCTAGAATTGCAATACTAATAGGTGGTATTTTATACGGTGGAGGGTTGATTTTATCATCCTTTGCAACTTCGCCGATGATGCTATACTTAACATATGGTGTGCTTACTGGTGTTGGTGTTGGATTTGTATATGTATGTCCATTAGCCACACTGATTAAGTGGTTCCCTGAAAAAAGAGGTATGATAACTGGATTATCAGTTAGTGTTTTTGGCGGTGGAAGCATTATTTTTAAAGAAGTAATTAGTGCTTTTGTTAGGAACTCCAATGTAGCGGGAGCTTTTTTAGGACTTGGAGTAATATCATTAATATTAATACTAATAGGTGCAACTTTAACAAACAATCCTCATAATCTTTCAAAGAAAAAGACTGAAAAGGGTGAAGATGATTACGAAACCATGGAGATGATTAAGACTTCAAAGTTTAAAAAGACTTGGCTTATGTATTGGTTAGCTGTAATACCGGGACTTCTTATACTAGGTGCGGCAAAAAACATAGGTCTTGAAATAGCAGGCCTTGAAGAAGAAGCAGCAGCAGGAATTATATCAATTCTTGCAATATCAAATGCAGGAAGTAGACTTGTGTCAGGGACTTTATCAGATAAATTCGGAGTGTTAAAACTTCTTAAAATATTATTTGTTATAACTATAGTTTCACTATTAGCGTTAAGTTTCTTTGGTAATGTAAGGGTTGCATTTTATTTAGGAGTAGTGGGAGTTGCTTTAGGATATGGCGGATTCTTAGCACTATTTCCAACTTTTACCAATCAAGAATTTGGGTCATATAGATATGGTTCAAATTACGGCATAGTGTATCAGGCTTATGGTCTAGCGGCGCTATCAGGTATTTTTATTAAATCCATAGCAGGGAGTTTTGAAAGTACATTTATAATAGCGGCAATTGCTTCTGCAATAGGCCTTGTAATAGCATTTTTTATAAAAGAAAGAAAGTCAAATTAGTATATAAATACGGCGAGGTTTCTAAATGACCTCGCCGTATTTTTTTTCTTGCAATTAATACTATAAGTTTAATATAATGGATGTATCAATTAATGTGGGGGAATAAAATGAAAGAGATTAAAAGAGTTGGAATTATAGGTATGGGATCACTGGGAATAATGTTTGGTTCATATATCTATGATAAATGCGAAAAAGATGACTTAGTAATAATAGCTGATAAGAAACGTAAAGAAAAATATAATTCTTTAGGAATCCTTTGTAATGATAAAATATACGATTTTAATATTATAGAATCCAAAGAAAAAGGTTGTTATGTTGACTTGTTAATCATAGCAGTTAAGGCTACTAAACTTGAAGAGGCCATAGAAGAATCAAGAAACTTTATAAGTGAGAATACAATAATAATTTCTTTATTAAATGGCATTACTAGTGAAGATATAATAAGGGAAAAGCTTGACAAAGGAAATGTTATCCATTGCATTGCCCAAGGTATGGATCCCATAAAAAGAGGCAACAAGGTAACGTATAAAAATATGGGTAAACTGTGTTTGGGCATTGATGACAATATCAACCAAATATATTTAGATAAGTTAGTTAAATATTGTGATAACATTAATTTGCCCTATGTGTTAGAAGAGGATATGAAGTATAGACTTTGGAGCAAATGGATGCTTAATGTTGGGGTCAACCAAGTTGTTATGGTATATGAAGGGACATATGATACCGTGCAAGTAAAAGGGGAAGCTAGGGGTTTGATGATAGGTGCCATGAAGGAAGCAAAAATACTTGCCGAAAAAGAAGGGGTAATGATAGACGATAGCGAGGTTGAAAACTACGTTAACCTAATGGATTCGCTTAATCCAAATGGTGTACCATCCATGAGACATGATGGGATAATAAAGAGCTTTTCAGAAGTAGAGATGTTTTCGGGGACGGCTATTAAGCTAGCAGAAAAGCATAATGTAGAGGTTCCTATAAATAAAAGTCTATACGAAGAAATTAAAAGGATTGAATCAAAATATGATGCCCAATAAGGCATCTATTTTATTTCATAGCTAAGCTCTGTGATTTTTTCTTTGGCACTTTTAAGATTGTCGATACCCTTATTTGTAATGCTATAGTATTTTCTGATTTTACCGTTCACTTGGTTTTTTTGTGAAATTAATAAGCCTTCATTTTCCATATTATGAAATATGGGGTAAAGGGTTCCTGGACTTATGTCATAACCGTGATTATTAAGTTCTTCCATCATCCAAGAACCATATATTGGTTCTTTTTGTGCGTGGTAAAGTATGTGTACTTGAATAAAAGCTAAAAAGATTTTTCTGAGTATTGGGTCTTGCATTTTATCATCTCCTATGCTAATATAATCTTAATAACGAAAACCGATATAGAAAATCGTTATATAAATATTAACATTAGTTCATGAGTTTGTCAATTATGAAATGAGGGGCAGAATGAAAAAAATAGAATTTAAAAACGTTTCGCTTAAGTTTGGTGATAAGAAAGTATTAAATGACTTTAATCTTGAGATTAATGAAAAAGACAAAATATTAATATCAGGAAAATCAGGAAAAGGCAAATCAACTTTATTAAAAATTCTGCTTGGCTTTGAAAATATCGATGATGGCAAGATAATGATTGATGGAAAAGATCTTGAGGAATTGAACATGTTCGAAATCCGTCAAATATTTGCCTATGTTAATCAAGATATAACATTTAGAATAGGCAGAATTAAAGACATACTAAAGGAAATATCGAAGTTCTCTGGTAATGATTTTGATGGAGAAATAGACTCTAATTTAATGAAGTGCTTTGAGTTTGATGAGAAACTCCTAGATAAAACAATTTATGACTTATCAGGAGGAGAAAGACAAAGACTTGGTTTAATAATGGCTATTATGCTTAATAGGCCTGTTTATTTACTTGATGAGATAACATCAGCACTGGATACAGAACTAAAAGAAAGAGTCGCCGAATATTTTGCAAAAACTGATAATACCGTTATTGCAGTAAGTCATGATGATGTTTGGATGAAAACAGGTAACTTTAGGAAGGTGGTGCTCTAATGGATACAATAAGCCATATTGGAATTATATATTTACTTCTTTTAGTTTTGCCAACATTAGCTATAAATAAATATCTTGATATAAGTATTAATAAACAGATAGTTGTATCAATAATACGGATGCTTATACAGCTTAGTTTAGTAGGGCTATATTTGCAGTATATATTTGATTTGAATAATAAGGTATTAAATGTTTGCTATTTGTTAATTATGATGCTAGTAGCCACCATTTCTGTGGCCAATTCATCTAAGTTGAAAATAAAGAAGATATATTTGCCTATATATCTTTCTATGGCTATACCAAATATTTTGATGGTACTATTCTTTAATGCGATTGTTATAAATCTGGATCATGTACTTGATGCTAGATATGTGATAACAATAGGAGGTATGCTTCTTGGGAATGTATTAAATGGAGATATTATAGGTCTGACAGCTTTTTATAAAGGAATAGAAGAGAACAGAAATAGGGTTAATTTTGATTTGTCATTGGGGGCCACTAGGTTTCAAGCTATAAAGCCATACTTAAAGGACGCTATAACTGCGTCCATTAAGCCTACAGTAGCTTCTATGGCAACCATTGGACTTGTAGCCTTGCCCGGTATGATGACTGGTCAAATACTAGGAGGTAGTGTACCTATGAATGCCATAATGTATCAGATAGCCATAATGGTAGCAATATATGTTACAAGGTACACAAATATACTAGGTGCAATCATGTTTTCTCAAAATATGATGTTTGATAAAAAAGATCAGCTTATTAATTATTAGTAACTTAGCGAGAGTTAATCTCTCGCTTTTTTTAATACCTATAAGTTGAAGGGAATGTATATAAAGTGTATAATTAATAGATAAATACATTTTGAGGTTTTGCCAGATATAAGGCCTTGGAAAATTTTGATGAGAGGCTTACATTTTCAAGTATTAGTTTTCTTAAAATGGATATTATATTTTCAATAATTGGTGATATATGGAATCTTAAAGATTATTAAAATTACGGCAGAGAATAATAAGTCTAAAAGTTACAAATGAGAAATTCCAAAGGAGTTATTAACTTTTGGATGTTATGAAAAAAATTCGTCATCCCATGTATGGTACATTTATAATCATACAAGGTAGAGCTTTGTTATCTCTAAGGTCATTAAATTTGCTGGGTTATGGTTTTTAATTATGGGTAATTAAGTAATATGGTTAATCTCTAAGAAAGGAGATGAATATGAAATACGATTATCATATAATAGTTATAGGCGGAGGAAGCGGAGGCCTTTTAATAGCCGCAGCGTCTTCGTCATTGGGAGCGAAAGTGGCACTGATAGAAAGCAATAAGATGGGTGGAGAATGTCTTAATTACGGCTGTGTTCCAAGTAAAAGTCTATTAAGATCGGCCCATATTAATAGCTATGTTAATAATGCAAATAGATATGGATTAAACGCCGGTAATAATACGGCTGATATTAATAGTGTACTTAATAGGGTTAATAAAGTGGTAGATGGAATATCCCCCCATGATTCAAAGGAAAGATTTGAAGAAATGGGTGTGGATGTTTATTTGTCTAAGGGCGAATTTATTGATGCGAATAGAATAGCTATTGGTGATAAAAGTATTACGGGCAAAAACATTGTAATAGCAACAGGCTCGAGTCCTACAATTCCGCCAATAGAAGGACTTGACAAAGTAAATTATTATACAAATGAAACCATCTTTAATATAGAGTATTTACCGAAGCATTTAATAGTTTTGGGAGCGGGGCCAATAGGCACTGAACTTAGCCAAGCTTTTAATAATTTAGGTTCAAAAGTTACAATGGTAAATCGTTCGGATGCTTTGTTTAGAAAAGATGAGCCTGAAGTAAAGCCAATTATGAAAGATATCTTCATAAGTGAAGGCGTAGAATTTCAAATGAATATCAAGATAAAATCAGTTAAAGAAGATGATGAAGGTATCACTTTATTAATAGAAAAGGATGGTAAGGATATTAAGGTAAAGGGAGATGCTCTTTTGGTTGCTTTGGGTAGAAAACCTAATACCAAGGAACTTGGTTTAAAAAAGGCAGGCGTAGAACTTTCTGATAAAGGACATGTTTTAACTGACTCATATCTTAGAACTAATATTAAAAACATTTATGCAGTGGGTGATGTGACGGGTCTTTATGCATTTACTCATATGGCAGGTTATCAAGGTTCTATAGTAGTACAAAATATTATATTTCCAGTAAAAAAGAAAGTAGATTACAGTAATGTTCCTTGGGTGACATACACAAAGCCTGAAGTAGCCCATGTGGGACATACAGAAAAGCATTTAACTGATAATAAAATGGAATATAAAGTATATATGGAAAGCTTATCAGAAAATGATAGAGCACTAGCTGAAGAAAATACTGAGGGATTTTTAAAAATTATTACTGATAAAAGAGGAATAGTAATAGGTGCTACAATGATTTCTGAAAAGGCAGGAGAGCAGATAGGACTTGCAAATATGGCAATAAATAAAAAGATTAAGATAACTGAGTTTATGCAAATTACTTTTCCATATCCCACAGAACTTGAAATATATAAAACCTTGGCAGTTAATGCTAGAAAAGAAAGTATCAAGTCTTGGCAGATGAAACTAATAAAGAAGATGTTTCTTAGATAAGAGTGGATTATATGAAAAGCAGATTTAGACTAATAATTATAGTTTTAATAGCAACTGTAATATTTATCCTTTGGAGAATAGGTGCATTTAGCTATATTAGTGTGGAAAGAATAGAAGAGTTAAAGAAATTAATTGATAGTTTTGGACTATTAGCTCCTTTGATATTTATTACAGCATATATATTAGCAACGGTTTTTTTCCTTCCGGGTGTACCTTTGACATTACTTGGCGGTATAGTATTTGGTCCAATTATGGGAACTATATGGGTTTCCTTGGCGTCTACCATAGGAGCAACTTTTGCATTTTTGGTAGGAAGATATATTGGTAGAGACTGGATTGTTAGCAAATTTTCAAATAGTGATATATTTAATAAACTAGATAATGGAGTTAAAAAGCAAGGTTGGAAGATGATAGCCATTACGAGGCTGATACCTTTGGTTCCATTTAATGCTCAAAATTATGTATATGGACTTACAGATATTACGCTGAAAATATATACATTAGTATCTTGGATATTTATGTTACCAGGGACCATAGCTTATGTATTTTTAGCAGGAGCAATAATTGGA
>DATFJV010000062.1:0-3218 GCA_035268985.1 Anaerovoracaceae bacterium
CACAGGACTATCCCCAGATGAAAGACTTGTAGAAATAGTAGAAATAGAAGACCACCCTTGGTATGTGGGATGCCAATTCCATCCGGAATTCAAATCCAGACCTACCAGACCGCATCCTTTATTTAAAGGATTTGTAAAAGCAGCTAAAGAAAACAAATAAAAAAAAGCAGTCATCCTAAATATCACATAAAAGGATGGCTGTTTTTTATTTTAATTTTTACGACAGGTAATTTAATACTGCATTACAAAACAGCTCCACACCTGTAGGTAAAATATCTTCACTAAAATAGTATTTTGGATGATGTATAGGTTTATCCAAACCATTTTCTTCATCTCTAGTACCTAGGAAGAAATAAGTACCAGGAATTTTTTCTAAAAAGAAACTGAAATCTTCAGCTCCCATTGATGGTTTTTCGATTTCAACAACATTATCATCTCCGAGTACATCTTTAGCTGAATCTTTGAAAAACTTACTAAAATCTTTATCATTAAGGGTTACAGGGTACCAGTGAGAATATTTAAATTCATAATCACACCTCATAGTACTGCAAACACCTTTTACAATTTCTTCCATTCTTTTAGGCAAAGTTTCTGAAAAATCTGGATTATGATACCTAGTTGTTCCACTTATCTTTACATTATTTGGAATAATGTTGAAAGCATCTCCTCCGTGGAAAGTACAGTTAGAAAGAACAATACTATCCAATGGACTAGTTTCCCTACTCACAATACTCTGAAGAGTAGTAACAAGCTGACTAGCAGCATATATTGGGTCCACACTAAGCTGTGGTATTGCTCCATGTCCGCCCTTTCCGATTACTTCAATATCAAATCTGTCTGCAGCAGCCATAATAGGACCACCAGTTATACCAATACTATTTTTAGGAAGTTCAGGCCAAATATGCAATCCTAAGATAGCATCAACATCTGGATTTTTTAAAACCCCTTTTTCTATAAGCATCTCTGCTCCTCCTGGACCTTCTTCTGCAGGTTGGAAAATAAATTTCACATTACCATTAAGTTTTTCCTTATACTTTGAAAGTATTTTGGCAGCACCTAAACATATAGTGATATGTCCATCGTGACCACAGGCGTGCATTTTGTGTTTGTGCTTAGAAGAAAACTCTAATCCAGTCATTTCTTCAATAGGCAAAGCATCAATATCTGCTCTTAGAGCAATGGTCTTGCCAGGATTATCTCCTTTAATTATGCCTACAACTCCTGTTTCGCTTAAATACTCAGCTTCAACACCCCAAGAAGTCAATAATTCATATATTTTTTTAGAAGTTTTAAATTCTTCTAAACCTAACTCTGGGTGTTGGTGGAAATATTTTCTAATTTCGATTAATTCATCTTTGAAATTTTCTACGTCTTTTCTTAATAATGATTTCATTAATTCACCTCTTTACAAATTTAAGATACTCCTCGCATAATAAAAATATGCAAGGAGTATTTTTATTAATTCTTTAAGCTTCCTTATCAACTGGAACTTGAGATTCTTCAACAAATTTCATAACATGCTCTGTGCTTTCTGGTTTAGTCATAGAACTTACAACTATAAGTACTATTGTATTTCCTAGAAGTCCTACCAAACCTGAATGTAAGCCAAAGAATGAGAAACCTGACAAAGTAACATAATAATTTAATACTATACCTGTTGCTAATCCTGCAACTACTCCATGCTTAGTTGATCTAGGCCAGAAGAAAGTTGCGGCAATAATAGGTAAGAATTGAACTATAGAACCGTAAGCACCTAAAAGAAGTGCAACCAATGATTGTCCTCCGAATATTGCTATTAGGTAAGCTACAGTACAAAATACTACAACAGCAGCTCTTGTAACTTTTACTGCATTTTTGTCGTTTATATTTGGATTAATTATCTTTTTATGGAAATCCACAGTATAAACTGAAGCAGCTCCGTGAGTTATAGTATCTGAAGAAGACATTGCAGCAGCTAATGTAGCAGCGGCTACCAATCCTAATAGTACAGCAGGTAAATCAAGTTGAGTTACCATATACGGTAGTATTTGGTCGGCTGATTCTAATGTTCCATACTCTACTATTCCAATACCTGAGAATCCGATAAAAAGTACAGGCACCATAAATATTGCAAAAGTAGGATAAAGTGCTATTGTTCTCTTTAAAGTCTTTTCAGATTTACTGGCAAAAGCCTTCATGAAAAGATGAGGCCACATTGTAAAACCTAAAATTGAAACTAATAGTCCGGATGAATAAGTAGCCCAAGAAATTTTTTCGCCTATAATTAGATGAGCTGGATCTGAAGCGGCTATTTTTTCAAACATTTGAGTGATTCCACCATGGAATTTAATAGGAAGCCATAATCCTAAAATCCATGCCATAATAAGCATCAGAAGTCCTTGAAGAACATTAGTCCATGCAACCCCTCTAACACCACTTGTAAATACGTAAACTAAAACAACTGTATAAGCTATAAGTGCGCCTAACCAAAATGGTATTAAACCACCTGTTGTTACATTTAATACATAAGCCATACCTTTAAGCTGAAGAGCTATATATTGAATAAATGCTAAAATACTAACTACAGCCATAATTGCTGATAGAGCTTTTGAATTATATCTATCTGAAACGAGTTGTGCTTGAGTTATATAATTATATCTTCGACCTAATCTGTAAGCTTTAACACCCCAAATCATCCAAGGTATAAGACCAGCTGCACAGTAAGCTAAAATATAAAAAGAAGCAGCACCTTTAGAATAAGCCCATCCTGGACCTCCTAAGAATGCAAATGCACTGAATATTGCTCCACCCATTAAAAAATACATTGTTAATCCGTTTAAACTTCCACTTGCTGCAACGAATTCATTCATATCGTCTTTTTTTCCATAAAGTCCAGCACGGATTCCCATAAACATTACTATTGCTAAATACGCTAATACGATTCCTAATACAATAAATGTACTTGACATAAAACCACCTCCTAGTATTCTTGTTTAAATTTAGTCATTGTTCCAACAAATAATAATACAATCCATAATGCTACCCAGAACATTGTGAAAGGCATTCCAAGTATCATTGGGTATATTCTGTTAGCTAGTAAATATATAGGCCACATTGTGGCAAAAATACATACTGTAAAATAACAGAACCAAAAAATACTTCTACTCTTAGATTTATCATCTAATTTCTCACTAAAGATATAAAGTCCTTTTGGTAATTCTTTCATAAAGCACCTCCTT
>DATFJV010000063.1:0-4621 GCA_035268985.1 Anaerovoracaceae bacterium
TCGGCAAGACAACCGAGGACTTTTGGCCTGAAGCTGAGGAAGTAATGAAGGACGAAAGAAAGGCCCTTAATGGAGAACCAGTAGTGGATCGGGAAAGGGAGGTTACTTTGCCTAACGGAGAGAAACGCTGGTATTCCATCCACAAGTTTCCTCGCTGGGACGCAGACGGTAACGTAATAGGATTTCTGGGAATGGACAGAGATATTACCGAACGTAAACAAAAGGAAAAACAAATACAAAATCAAAAACAAAGATTAACAAATATAATTGAAGGAGCTGATATAGGTACCTGGGAATGGAATGTGCAAACAGGAGAAACTATATTTAATGAAAAATGGGCTGAAATGTTAGGTTATACTCTGGAAGAGATTTTGCCTACTACTGTCGAAACATGGGAAAAATATATACACCCCGATGATTTAGAAAGAGCAAAAAAAATGTTAGATAAACACTTTAATGAAGAAATTAATCAATACAAGATGGAAATTAGAATGAGACATAAAGATAGCCACTGGGTCTGGATTCAAGAACAAGGAAAAGTAATAACCTGGACTGAAGATGATAAGCCCGAATGGGTATATGGTACTCACCAAAATATCACCGAACGTAAACAGGCGGAGGAAGAAATCCAAAAAAGTAAAAGTGAGCTCGAGGAACGAGTGAAGGAGTTAAACTGTCTTTATGGTATTTCAAGATTAGCTGAAGAATATAGGGGCTCATTGGAGGATATTTTACAGGGGGTAGTAGAATTGATCCCGCTTTCATGGCAGTACACTGAGATAACATGTGCTCGATTGGTAGTGGATGATGAGGAGTTCAAGACGGATAATTACGGTGATTCTGAATGGAAAAAAATAGAGAGTGATATTCTTGTCGGTGGTGAGAAAAGGGGATATCTTGAAGTCATTTATCTGGAGAAGAGAACCAAACTAGATGAAAATCCTTTCCTCAACGAGGAGAGATCTCTTATCAAAGTTATTACTGGGAGGCTAGGTAGTATAATAGAAAGATTAGAAGCCAAAGAGAAACTAAAAGAGAGTGAAGAAAAATTTAAATCCTATGTACAAAATGCACCTGATGGTATTTTTATCACAAATGAGAATGGAAAGTACATTGAAGTAAATAAATCGGCTTGTGAAATCACTGGATATTCAGAAGAAGAACTACTTAATTTAACAATACCTGAACTCATACAGGATGAATATACTGAAAAAGCCATAAATCATTTTCAAATTGTTAATAAAGAAGGTTTTGCAAGTGATGAAGTTGGATTTATTACAAAATCAGGTGAAAGAAGATTTTGGAATGTTGAAGCGGTTAAACTTTCAAGAACTCGTATTTTAGAATTTGTAAAAGACATCACCGAACGTAAAAAAGCGGAGAAAGCATTGAAAGAGAGTGAAAAAAGGTACAAAGCTATCTTTGAGAATACTGGTACTTCTACTTTGATTATAGAAAAGGATAAGACCATCTCTATGATAAATAAAGAATTTGAAGAATTATCTGGCTATACTAAAGAAGAGGTCGAAGGTAATATGAAATGGACCAATTTTGTCGTTCCAGAAGATTTAGAAAGGATGAAAAAGTATCATAAAGCCAGAAGAAAAAAAGGAGAAACCGCTCCTACTAGATACGAATTTGGATTTGTAGGTAGAGATAAAGAAAAACATCATATTCTTCTTGATATAGATATGATACCAGGTACAAGTAAAAGTGTAGCTTCTTTGTTGGATATCACAAAACGTAAACAAGCAGAAGAGCAATTACAATACAAAACCTTCCATGATGAACTGACTGGATTATACAACAGAGCCTACTTTAATGAAGAAATAAAACGTTATGATAATAAAAGGCAGTTACCCTTAAGCATTATTATGGGTGATGTTAACGGACTAAAAATAGCTAATGATACCTTTGGACACAAAGAAGGGGATAAACTTTTAAAAAGAATTGCTCAAATAATTGAAAACTCCTGCCGACAAGAAGATCTAGTAGCTCGCATTGGAGGGGATGAGTTTGTAGTATTACTGCCTCAGACTCCTAAAAGAGGAGCAGAAGAGATTTATGCAAGGATAAAAGATGCCTGTCAGAAAAATGAGGAAGGTTCAATTGAGCCCAGTATTGCTCTGGGATGTGCAAGCAAAACGGAAATAACTGACGATTTTGAGACAGTATTGAAAAAAGCAGAAGATAAAATGTATCAAAATAAAGTTCATGAAAGTAGGAGTGTTCATAATACCATTCTTGATTCATTAGAAACAATGCTGAGAGAGACAAGCAATGAGACCTTAGAACACAGTCAACGGCTTGAGGCTTTAGCTGTAGGTTTAGGTAAAAAATTGGATTTATCGCAACATGAATTGAATGTTTTAGCATCATTAGCAGACTTACATGACCTGGGTAAAATAACTATTTCTAAAGACATCCTGCAGAAACCAGGTTCCTTGAATTATAAAGAATGGGAGGAAGTTAAAAGACACCCAGAGATAGGTTATAAAATAGCCAGTTCTTCTCCTAAATTAAATGAGATAGCTGAAGGTATCTTGTGCCATCATGAACGCTGGGATGGTGATGGTTACCCTCAGGGACTTGCAGGTGAGGAGATACCACTCCTGGCCCGTATCATTACTATTGTTGATGCCTATGATGTAATGACTAATGGTAGACCTTATAAAGAACCTATGAGTAAAGAAGAAGCCTTAGAAGAATTAAACAGGTGTGCTGGCAGTCAGTTTGACCCTGAGTTAGTTGAGATATTTGTAGATATAGTGAAAACTAGTTGAGAATATTGATTTTAAAAATGTGGATTGAATTATTTTAAGTTGGGTAGCGAAGCGGAGCACTAATTTAGTTTATAAGTAATACATCAAAATATGAGACAATAGAATGCTCAGACTAGGAGGAGTTAATTTATATGCAGAAAGCTTCCTGGAAAAGATATGTCATTCAAAAACATAAAGCTAAAAATTTGCATTATGATTTCAGACTAGAGCAGGAAGGTGTACTAAAATCTTGGGCGGTACCTAAAGGTCTCTCTAATAATCCAGATGAGAAAAGGCTGGCTGTTGAGGTGGATGATCATGAGTTTAAACACCTAACATATGAAAGTGAAACTGTAACAATATGGGATCAGGGGGGGTATAAAAATATTACGGGTTTAAAACAAGGAGGAGAAGTTATATCTTTTAGGGAGGCTTATGAAAATGGAGTAATTGAGTTAAAGCTAAAAGGGGAAAAGTTAGAAGGGGATTGGGTTCTTATTAGAATGGATATTTCAGATAACAAAAATAACTGGTTACTGAAGAAAGAAAAATAACTATAATGAGAATAAAATATTCAATTTGGATTTGATTATTAAAAACCTATCTTTATAAAGGATGAATTTTCTTTTTGATTGAAAAAAATGAGGTGATTATATTGAAAAAGATTAGAAATATAGTAATTAGTATCGCAATACCACAAATAATTGGTTTTTCAAGTGCTTTCTTAACAGCTGGGACAATGGAGAAGTATAAAAACCTGATACAACCTTCTTTTGCTCCCCCTGGATGGATATTTGGACCTGTATGGACTCTGTTATATGCTTTAATGGGATATGCCTCCTATAGGATATGGAAAAGAAGAAATAATTATAATGTTAAAAGTGCTTTAACTTATTATGGATTACAATTAGTATTCAACTTTGCCTGGTCTTTAATTTTCTTCCGTTTTGCATTAAGGGGAATTGCTCTTGTAGAGATATTGATATTATTACTTTTAATAGTTATAACTACTATCAAATTTTATAAAATAGACAGGTTTGCGGCTTATATGTTATTTTCCTATATTGCTTGGGTAAGTTTTGCAACAATATTAAATTATGCTGTCTGGATACTTAATAAATAAAGATGTATGGTATAGTTATTAAACACAAAGCCCAAAACCATCAAATAAAGAAAAAGGAGTTAGCATAAATGATACTATGTGATAAGTGTGGTAATAGGTATCCTGGATACTATATTATTAATACATCCAATGAAACAGAAGGATATGAACAATTATGTTTTGAATGTTTTAATAAGATAATGGCTGATCAATTAGGTATAAAGCTTATTGAATTAAGGAAAAAGTCATTTACAATGGATGATATTGATGGCAAAAAACATCTATTTAAAATCATACGGAAAGTATATCCACAGGGTATTATATTAGAAGCAATTGAAATACAGGATGAACAAAAAAAGGGATATGTAATTGCAGTAGATAACAAAATTGACTGTAATCAACAAGAATTAGAAATAAAGTTATATAAAAAAGTTAAAGATGAGTTATATAATCAGTATATTGAAAGCAAAAATGCTTTTGGAGATGAGCATCTAATCATAAAAGATGCTAAAGTTATTGGTAGATTGGATTATGATGAAACCACTTCGGGTAGGATACCTTTAGTTGTGATAGATGGACAAGAATATACCTGGGAACAATTTGGTAGACTATTGAAGAGTTATGAAGGTTGGCAGTTTAAAATGGAGTTATTTGATATTACAGATGATATTTCATAATTTTATGCAAAACAAATAATTATTTAAATATTCAAGCAGGAATAAACGAACATATGTTGAATAATAAAAAATAAGGAGAT
>DATFJV010000064.1:0-3564 GCA_035268985.1 Anaerovoracaceae bacterium
AGGAGTAATAGGAGATCCAGAAAAGGCTTCTGAAGAAAAAGGTGAAAAACTTGTATCAACTGTAGTAGGACATTACTGCGAGTTAATTGAAGAAATAAAGGGAAAATATCCTTGTGGAATAAATCCATTAGGATTTAGAAACCCAGATAGTTATGCAGGAACACCTGATGTAAAATATGATAAAGATCATGATGAAAAAGGAAGACTACTTTAATTAATTAGAATTATAAAATATAGCGATACATTAAATTGTATCGCTATATTTTTATATATAAAATCAAATATTTTGAAAGAATTACAAAATACGATGCACCTGTGCATATAAATATGTATGCTACCATCGCTATATATATATAATAATTTATTTAATCTAAAAATTAACTTGAAAAAGTCATTATTAAACAAATATTTAGTTAAAACAAAGATATATTTAAGTATTCAAGAGAAATAATGAAGGAAACATATAAATTTTTGATTTTTATAATTTGGCATAAAAATTGCTAGTTATATAGGTAAGTAAAATAGTTAAAAATAGAAAGGAGAATTATTATGGGACTAATGACAGGAAAAGAATATATAGAAAGTATAAGAAAATTAGATTTGAATGTTTATATGTTAGGAGAAAAAATAGAAAATGTGGTGGATGATCCAATTTTGAGACCATCATTGAATTCTGTTAAAGCAACCTACGAATTAGCTGAAAAACCTGAATATGAAGATTTAATGACAGCAAAATCAATATTAACAGGAGATAAAATAAATCGATTCACACACCTTCACAAAAATACAGATGACTTAATTAAGAAGGTTAAAATGCAGAGGTTACTAGGACAAAACACTGCGTCTTGCTTTCAGAGATGTGTAGGAATGGATTCATTTAATTCTTTATTTAGTACTACTTATGAAATTGATCAAAAGCATAATACTAAATACCACGAAAACTTTAAAAGTTTTATGGAATATGTTCAAGAAAAAGACTTAACTGTAGATGGTGCAATGACTGATCCAAAAGGGGATAGAAGTTTACCTCCAAACAAGCAAGAAGACAAAGATTTGTTCTTAAGAGTTGTGGAAAGAAGAAAAGATGGAGTTGTAATAAGAGGAGCTAAGGTACACCAAACTGGTATAACTAATTCTCATGAAGTTCTTGTAATGCCAACTATAGCTATGAGAGAAGAGGATAAAGACTATGCAATATCTTTTGCTGTACCTACAGATTCAGATGGTATAACAATAATTGTAGGAAGACAATCTTGTGATACTAGGAAAAAAGAAAAAAACGCTGATATAGATGTAGGAAACAGGAAATATGGTGGAACAGAAGCATTGGTTATATTTGAAGATGTATTTGTACCAAATGACAGAATATTCTTGAATGGGGAAACAGAGTTTGCAGGAATGTTAATTGAAAGATTTGCCGGATATCATAGACAAAGTTATGGTGGTTGTAAAGTTGGAGTAGGAGATGTGTTAATAGGCTCTTCAGCTCTTATAACTGAGTATAATGGGATTACTAAAGCTTCTCATATAAAAGATAAGCTAATAGAGATGTGCCACCTAAATGAAACATTATATGCTTGTGGCATTGCTTGTTCAGCTGAAGGATATAAAACAAAAGCAGGAAACTATCAAATAGATTTACTTTTGGCAAATGTATGTAAGCAAAATGTAACAAGATTTCCTTATGAAATAGCTAGATTAGCAGAAGATATAGCCGGTGGTTTAATGGTAACATTGCCATCCCAAAAAGATTATGAAAATCCAGTAACAGGAAAGTATATGGAAAAATATTTAAAGGGTGCAAATGGAGTTCCAGCTATAAAAAGAATGAAAGTATTCAGACTTATTGAAAATCTAACCTTAGGAACTGCAGCAGTAGGCTATAGAACAGAATCAATGCACGGAGCTGGATCACCACAGGCTCAGAGAATAATGATAGGAAGACAAGCTAATATTGAGCAAAAAAAAGAGCTAGCTAAAGCTATAGCTAACATTGAAGATTAATTATTAATATATGGGTGGTATAAATGATTAATAAAAAGATTAATAAAGTAATTGATGAAGAAATAAGACCTTTTTTATTAAAACATGGTGGGGATTTAGAAGTGGCCAATGTTGAAAAAGGAGTTGTAGAAATAAATTTGTTGGGACAGTGCAAACATTGTTTATCTTCAGATGATACCGTTAAAGAAGTAATTGAAGCTACTTTAATTAAGGAAATCCCAGAGATAAAAAAAGTAAAAGTAGAAAATCAAATTAGCGAAGAACTATTAAATGAAGCAAGAAAAATATTAAACAAATAGAAGAGGTGATTATCTTTAAAGTAGGTATTAAATATTGCGGAGGATGTAATCCAAGCTATGATAGAGTAAAAATGCTAAATCAGATTAAGGAGAATTTTAGTTTTGAATTTCACTATGCTAAACCTAGAATCAAATACGATGTTTTGATTATTATAAATGGATGCACAAGTATTTGTGCAGATTACCAGAATTTAGATTATAAAGATAAAATAATAATTAAAAATGAAAAAGATTATGAAAAAGCAGTAGAATTATTGAATCAAATAAATAATAAGAAGTGAAATTTCTAAACATATATGGATTGAATATTTATTAATAAGAGGAGGTAAAGCATGGGAAAAGTTATCTTAGAAAAAGAGAATCATGTAGCGATTTTAAAGTTAAACAATCCAAAAGCCCTAAATGCACTTAATGTAGAATTTATAAAAGAAATAGATAATGCCTTAAATAAAGTAGAAGAAGATGACAGCATATATGTATTAATAATTACAGGAGAAGGCAAGGCTTTTATAGCAGGAGCTGATATTAAGGAAATGTTACCATTAACAGCTGCTGAAACTTTAAGATGGGGTCAACTAGGTAGTGATTTAAATACAAAAATTGAAAATTTAAAAATACCTGTTATAGCAGCTTTAAATGGGTTTGCATTAGGCGGTGGCTGTGAGTTAGCAATGTCTTGTGATATTAGAATAGCATCTGAAAAAGCTAAATTTGGACAACCCGAGGTCGGACTTGGAATAACTCCAGGTGCTGGTGGAACTCAGAGACTACCAAGAATAGTAGGTCTGGGAAAAGCTAAAGAGCTGTTATATACGGGAAAGATCATAAATGCACAAGAAGCTCTAAATATAAACTTGGTTAATAAAATTGTTTCTCATGATGAATTATTAGAAGAATCTATCAAAATGGCTGAAGAAATAGCAAACAATGCTCAAATAGCAGTACAACAAACAAAACGTGCTGTAAATAAGGGCGTAGAAACAGATATTAATACAGGAATTTCTTATGAGTTGCAAGCTTTTAGTTTATGTAATTCAACAAAAGATAAAGAGATTGGTATGAAAGCCTTTATAAATAAAGATAAAAAAAAGAAATTTGAATATAGATAAGATCCAATATCATATATATTCTTTAATAAAATCTAAAATTAAATCATAACACAGGAGGATAATGAAGGTGCGAAAAAAACTAATATTAACAGCAAAAGAAGCAATTGATTTAATTAATGATGGAGAAAGTGTTGCAACTGGAGGATTTGTAA
>DATFJV010000065.1:0-2247 GCA_035268985.1 Anaerovoracaceae bacterium
ATCGTTTGCTGGTGATCCTATGATTTCATCTGGTGTACCCACTTGAATTAACTCTCCGTCCTTTAAAAACGCAATATGGTCACCTAGTTTTAAAGCTTCGTTTAAATCATGTGTTATAAATACTACGGTTTTATCTGAATCTGCTAAAAGTTCCAATAGTAAATCCTGCATGTCTTCTCTAATTAATGGATCCAAAGCACTGAAAGCTTCATCCATTAACATGATATCAGGCTTTGAAGAGAGTGCTCTAGCCAAGCCAACTCTCTGCTTCATACCTCCAGATAATTGAACAGGGTATTCGTTTTCCCATCCATTTAAACCGACAGATTCTAATACTTCTTTACCTTTTTGCAATCTTTCTTCCTTACTAATCCCCTGAACTTCCAAACCGAAGCATGTGTTTTCTAAAACACTTCTGTGTGGAAGCAAAGCAAACTGCTGGAATACCATAGACATGTTCTCTTGCCTAAATTTACGCAAATCTTTGTGTTCTAAACCAGTTATTTCAGTACCATTTACAATAATATTTCCTTCTGTGGATGTATATAATTGGTTTAAACACCTTAAAATAGTGGATTTTCCGCTTCCGGAAAGCCCCATTATTACAAAGATTTCACCTTTTTCAATTTCAAAGCTAACATTATCAACACCTACGGTGCTCCCTGTTTCGGCCAAGATGTCCTTTTTGTCTTCGCCTTCCTTACACAATCGTAAGGCTTTTTTTCTGTTCTTGCCAAAGACTTTGTATAGATTTTGTACTTCTATTACGATGTCTTTCTCGCTATTATTAGTCAATTCGCACCTCCTGTTTCTCAATAAACTGACAACCTTATAATAACATAAAATTGGCACATTGTCAAATTAAGGTACTTACTTATACAATTTAAATTTTATAAGTAAGTAATCTTCACTGGTGGTCTGGGCACCTTGATTAAAAATTCGTGTTGTTACTATACTGAAAGTTAAAAAAATTGACAAAAAAATAAAGCCAGAGAATTTATCTCTGACTTTAGGTTACTGGTTTTAGTTACTTAATCCATTCGTCTACGACGTCTTGATTTTCACCAATCCACTGCTGTGCAGCTTCGTATGGATCCATACCATCTTGTATTAATTTTTCCATACTACCAATTTGAGGGTCGGTCATTTTAAAGCTTTTAATCATGTTTGCAACTTCAGCGTTTCCTTCAGCAAATTCCTTATTGCAAAGAGAATGCAGACCTTCTTCAGCTCCATAAGAAGCTTTAGGGTCTTCTAGATATTTTAGGTCATAACTAGCAAACATCCAATGTGGGCTCCAGCCTGTTATAGCTATCCATTCTTCATCTTCATAAGCTTTTTCCATAGATACCATCATAGCAGCTTCACTACCTTGTATAAGATCTGCATCTAAGTCATAATCATTAAAAGCAGTTTCGCTGGCTTTCATTATTCCTGCACCTGGGTCAATACCGATTATTTCGTTTCCAAATTTATCAGCAACGCTATTGAATTCTTCCAATGAATCTATATCAACATACTCCGGTACAACTACACCAATCTTAGCGGGGCTTTGGTACCATATACCGCAATCTTCTATTTTATCGTGATACTCATCCCAATATGAACCTTGCGTAATAGGTAGCCATGCATCTAAGAAAATATCAACATCGCCTTCGCTAAGGCCTACATATAGTGGAGCGACATCTAGTTGAGTTAGATTAACTTCGTAACCTTCATCTTCTAATAATACCTTCCAAATGTTACTTACTGCAACGCATTCTGCCCAGTTTACATAACCAATTTCTATTGTTTCTTTGGCTGTATCGTCTGTGTCTGCTGTGTCATCTGATCCACAGCCTGCCATAGTTACCATAGTTAATGATAATATTAAAGTTATAACGATTAATTTTTTGTTTAAGAATTTGTTAAACATGTTACCTCCTATTTTTTTATCTTTCTTTATCTACTTGCATGGATTTTCCTAATCCTTGCAAAATACGATCTAAAATTATTGCCATTATTACAACTGCTATACCGAATTCAAAGCCTTGTCCATTTTTCAATTGAGAAATGGATTCTAATACTCCTGCACCTAAACCGCCGGCTCCAATCATTGCAGAGATAACTACCATTGATAGAGCTAACATCATAGTTTGGTTAACCCCAGTCATTATAGTAGGTATTGCAACTGGAAGTTGAATTTTCCAAAGCATTTGGAATGTTGTACAACCAAATGTTTCTCCTACCTCTATAAGATCTGTAGGT
>DATFJV010000066.1:0-12469 GCA_035268985.1 Anaerovoracaceae bacterium
AGTCAGGTGCTCTGCCAGCTGAGCTAATGGTGCACATCTTTAACTTGTCGCTTGAATATAATAGCATTATTGAAATTTAATGTCAAGAAAAATATGCCAAAAATACTTAGAATGTTTGCTATTTAAAAGGATTTCATGTATAATTACTTAATATAAATGATACTATGTTATCATTGTGTGAGTATTAAAAATGTTAGGCATAATGGCCATCATTCACCAATAGGAGGTAAATAATGTTCTGTAGAAATTGCGGTAATAAATTGCAGGAAGGCGACAAATTTTGCAACAAATGTGGTGCAAAAGTAGAGCCAAAAGAAGAACTAGAAGTAAATAAAGGTGATAGTGTTTTATCTGACAAAGTTATCTCTTCGCCGTTTTTAAATAACGAAAAGCCAGAAGATAAAATAAAAGATGAAATCCCAAAGATGAATTGGGAAAGCGAAGAACCTACTAGAAAAAATAATGGTATTGACATAGTTTGGGACAAAGAAGAACCCATAACATATCACAAAAATATAAATAAAGAAATGGAATGGGATGAAGTACCTGAAAGAAAAACAGGTGATATAAATTTTGTTTGGGACACGGAAGACATTCCTAAAAATGATAATAGAAATACGGACTCAATCAAATTTGATTGGAGCTCAGTAGTAGATGATAAAGAAAGGAGTGCTACGAAAAAAATCCCAGCATGGAGGATGGCTAGCAGAACAAGGCCCGAGGAAATTATTGAAGAAAAGCCAAAAGCGACAGAGGAACCTATTACATTTGAACCTGAGACAAAACCATATATTCCGCCAGTTCAGGAGGAACCTGAAAAGCCATTATATTTTGAACAAAAATTTGAAAAGGAAACACAAACAGTAGTTCCTGAAGATTCAGAAAATAAGCCTTATGAAATACCAAAAGAGGAAGAAAAAGAGTCTGAGCTAAAACCAGAAAAAGAACCGGAAGTAGCAAAAAAAGAGACTGAATCCGCATATGAGCCATTTTTAGTAAAAGAAAAAGAAATAGCTGAAAAGCAAGAAGATATTGAGCTAAAAGTTCCCGAATATGAACCTCAAATTGAAGGGGCAGAAGAAAAAGAAGAGATTGAATCTGCATACGAACCATTTTTAGTAAAAGAAAAAGAAATAGCTGAAAAACAAGAAATGATTGAACCAAAAGCTCCCGAATATAAACCTCAAATAAAAGAGGGGAAAGAGACTAATCAAAAAGATGCAGAAGTCCTAGGAATGGATAATAAAGACGATATTCTAGACAAGCCTGAATACATTTCACCGTTTGATGAAGATGATGAGATGGATCCTGAATTAGTAGAGTTGGAAAAAGAGTTGTTTGCTAATATGGAAGATGATTATGTTGACAAAAAAGCAACAATTAAAATTGATAAGTTCTATACTTTGGATAAGAAAAGTGAAGATTTCCAAAGTTTACTTGATAAGGAATACGAAAAAATCAAAAAAAGCGGTGTTAATTATGATTTAATGGAGGAAGGAGATTTTGAAGTATACACGGAAGAAGATGAGTATGTGCCAGGTTCTTTAGAACCATCGGAACTTTATGGAACAGAAGAAACTCTATATAAAGAGAAACCTGTGGAAAAAATATTATATAAAGAAGAACCAAAGGAGGAAGTTATAGCCGATGAAGTAAAATCTGAAATGCAAAAAGAAGAAAACCAAGAAAGCACAGATGATGAAGAACTCGAAAAAAAGAAGTCACATGGTGCTCTTAAATTCTTAGTAGCAATCTTAATAATTTTAGTACTTTTAGAGTTATTTATATTGGCAATGAATAATTTTGCACCAGACAGTGCAATAACACAGACGTTAAACGATGGAATAAGATCTATAACTGACCTTATTTCAGATAATAAAGAATTGAACTTAACAGATTATTTTATGGCGTAATCCCTAATTGAATAGGAGGAGATTATATGGATAAGAAGAGAAACAGTAATCCACAAAGAAGAATAAGCATAATTATCATGTTATTGGTAGTAATAATTGTGGCCTTCTTAGGGTTAATAGGATTTATTACAGATTGGTTATGGTTTAAAGAAATGGGATACACAGGTGTATTCTTTAAGAAGCTATTCACACAGCTTCAAGTTGGAATACCAGTGTTTATTGTATTTACAGGATTAGTAAGGTTATATTTAAGTAGCCTAAAGAAGGGATACTTTAAAAATAGCGATCCACTTAATATATCTGATGGCAAAAGTTTAAATAAAATCACATGGGGAATTTCGGTTTTATTTGGTGCAATTACAGCTTTTGTATCAGTCTCTCAGTTATGGTTTGAGATACTAAAGTTTATGAATGCTACAGAATTTGGTTTAAGCGATCCGTTGTTTCAACATGACATATCTTTTTACATCTTTAAGTTGGAATTTTTAGGGCAATTAAATGAGATAGCATTGGGCATAATTATACTTTTAGTAGTAACTACAGTGATTTATTATACCATAGTTATGGCAATGAAAACGCCTGATACATTTGTAAAAGAGGAGCCTGAAGACGAAACAAGACATACCACTAATAGCAATCCTTTTTCAGACTTCAGCAAAGGTAGAGGCGGCAGTGTATTTGAGTCAATATTAAGCAAAGCAAATACTAAAAGTACTAGTAGTTTGGATAATAAGAGTCTAAATAATTTATTGAATGTAGCTTCTGGCAAATTGATGTTACTAGGAATAATATTTTACGCAATGATTGGGGTAGATTTTTACATTAGACAGTTTGAATTGTTACACGCTCATACAGGAGCCGTTTATGGTGCGGGATATACAGATGTGAATGTAACCCTTTGGATGTATAGAGTTATTATGGTACTTTCTGTAATTGGAGCATTGACAATAGCATTTCAAATTAAAAAGAAAGATTTCAAGAAAATTTTATTTGTTCCTGCAGTTATGATAATAGTTGGATTAGCTGGTTCTGGTATTGCAGCAGCTGTGCAATCAATTGTTGTATCTCCAGATGAAATCAATAAAGAATCTCAATACTTAGAAAATAATATAATGTATACTCAATCTGCTTATGGTATAAATGAAGTAACATCTAATTCCTTTGAAGCTGATAACGCATTGACTGCAGAAGATATTGAGAAAAACCCAGAGACTATTAATAATGTTAGAATTAATGATTATGCGCCTGTTAACAAGTTCTATAATCAAACTCAAAGTATCAGACAGTATTATTCCTTCAATGATGTTGATGTTGATAGATATATGATAAACGGCGAGTATACTCAAGCATATTTGGCAACAAGGGAAATTGATAAAACTAAAACTGATGATACGTGGCTTAATCAACATATTAAATATACACATGGTTATGGTATTACTTTATCAAGAGTTGATGAAGTAACGGCCAGTGGTCAACCAAACGTTTTAATTAAAAATATACCACCAGAATCAAAAGTTGATGAAATTCAAATTGAAAGACCTGAAGTATATTTTGGAGAGCTAAGTAATGATTATATATTAGTTAATACTGATGAGGAAGAGTTCGATTATCCTGATGGAGATCAGAACCAATATTCTATGTATGATGGTGATGCAGGTATTGAACTTAGTTTCTTTAATAGACTTATGTTCTCTATGAGAGAAGGCAGTTTAAAGATGCTAGTTTCAACAAATGTTAATGATGATTCAAGAATAGTAATAAATAGAAATGTAATGGATAGGGTTAAAACTATAATGCCATATCTAACTTACGAAAATGATCCATACATGGTTACAGAAAATGGCAAATTATATTGGATGATTGACGCATATACAACAAGCTCATATTATCCATACTCAGAACCATTTACTGGAGAAATGGGAGCCACAAATTACATAAGGAATTCTGTTAAGGTTGTTGTGGATGCATATAATGGTAGTGTTGACTTCTATATCGTAGATGAAGAAGATCCAATTGCCCAAACATATGCAGAAATTTATCCTGAACTATTTAAAAAATTTGAAGATATTCCCGATGGTCTTGAACAACATATAAGATATCCAAATGCTTTATTTGAAATTCAAGCAGAAGTATACAGAAGATATCATATGGAAGATGTAAAAGTTTTCTATCAAAATGAAGACCTATGGGATATTGCAAATGAAATATATGGAACAGAACAGCAACAGATGACTCCGAATTACTATATAGTTAAGTTGCCAGGGGAAGAGAGCGCTGAGTTCATTAATTCTATACCATATACTCCAAGATCCAAACAGAACATGACGGCACTTTTAGTAGCCAGAAATGATGGAGAGGAATATGGGAAATTAGTATTATATAAATTCCCTAAGAACAAAACGGTATATGGACCTATGCAGATAGAGGCACAGATAGACCAAACTCCAGAAATATCGGAAGATTTTTCCCTTTGGGGAACATCGGGGTCCACATATAACAGAGGCAACATGTTTGTAATACCTCTTGAAACCTCTATTCTATATGTAGAACCTATATATTTGGAAGCTTCAAATCAAGCTATACCTGAAGTTAAGAGAGTTGTAGTTGCATATAATGAAAGAATTGCCTATGAAGAGACCTTTGGGGAGGCCTTAACATCCTTATTTGGAGAAAATCATAGCGAAGGAACAACTGACGGTGAAGAGATTACAGAAGAGGAAGAAGGAACAGGGGGAATGACGGCAGAAGAATTGATTGCAGCAGCGAATCAGAGTTATGAAAAAGCTTTAGCTGCACAGGAAAGCGGAGATTGGGCCGCTTATGGTAACCACCTACAAGATTTGGAGGAATACTTGAATCTGTTGTCAGAATAAAGAAAAGGGGATAGAGATGTTTGATTATGATTTAGAGAAAATGTTGTTTACAATTAGGCCAGAGGATCATCAACCGGGTAAGGTTAGAAGAATCCTGTCTGAACATCCGGAAATCAAGTTTGTATCACTTGTTGGCATGGATTTAGGGGGACATGAGACGGATGAAAAAATACCCATGAGGGTTTTCCATGAAGACATGGAAAAGATATTAACAAATGGTGTACAGACAGATGGCTCAAGTGTAGCACTGCCGATTATTGTAGAATTAAACAATGCAAAAGTAGACATTATACCCGATTTAGAGGTTAATTGGTACGTGGACCACAATTATAACAACGTAGACAAAAATACTGGTTTGCCAGTGGGAACGCTTAGGATCCCTTCGTTTTTAAAGCATAATGACAAAATGGAATGTGGTTCTAGAGTATTCTTAAAGAAGAGTATCGATAATTTCAAACAAGAGGTACTTAAGGAAATCGTTGATAATCCATATGTTTATGAGTATTTAGATATCGACGATGTAAGTGAAATTAAAGAAGTACTTATAACTAGTGCCACGGAACTGGAGTTTTGGGTCAAAACTCCAGATGATAGGGCAGATAGAGAACAACTATTCACCGCTCAAGTACTAAAAGAGCAGTATTGGAAAAGAACAATTGGACCTGTAAGAAGTGCTTTGGAAAAAGCTTTAGAAGTACTTGACTGCTTCGGATTTGATGTAGAAATGGGTCATAAAGAAGTTGGCGGAGTAAAAGCCAAAATGGGTAATTCTGGTTCATATGACCATATAATGGAACAGCTTGAAATAGATTGGAAATATTCAGATGCCATGCAAGCAGCAGATAATGAATACCAAGTCAAGTGTGTTGTAAGGGATGTATTTATACAGTTTGGTCTAGATGTGACTTTTTTAGCAAAACCAATACCGGGTGTTGCAGGGAGCGGAGAACACACACATTTGGGGGTAGCAGCTAAGCTTAAAAATGGAAAAGTAGTTAATCTGTTTACGCCAAAGAATAAGCATATAGAATATATGAGCCCTATAGGTTTTGGTTCTTTGATGGGAATACTTAAAAACTATGAAGTATTAAATCCGTTTGTAAGCGCAACAAATGATTCCTTTAATAGACTCAAGCCGGGTTTCGAAGCTCCTATATGCATAGTAACATCCCTAGGAAGAAGTATAAAAGAGCTTTCCAGAAATAGGACTGTTTTAGTTGGATTGATTAGAGATAATGGTAATCCGCTTGCTACAAGGTTTGAGCTTAGGGCTCCTAACCCACATAGTAATACTTATTTGGTGTTAGGCGCTTCATACTTGGTTATGCTAGATGGCATTAGGGCTGTTTTAAGAGCAGGGAAAACTCCTGCTGAGCTTGAAAAAACAATGTCTAAGGAGTATGGCAAAGAAGATTTTTATCTAGAAAAAAATAGAGTTTATAGAACGGAAGATAATGTCTTTTCTGATTTCACTAAAGAAGAAAGAGATAAGTTGTTTGGGAAAGCCCCAGCTACTGTTTGGGAAAATATAAAAGCTCTAGATATGGAAGCAGAAAAAGTAAAAGTGCTTATGGCTGATGGTGTAATTCCCGAAATTGTATTTAAGTCATATAAGGCACAAGTTCTCAACAAATGGAAAACAGAGTTGCATGACAGACTAGTTCCCAATGCAATGGATTTTGTAAGAGAATGTGTAAAATGTCATGAGGGAGATGCTACTGACTATGATATTTCAAATTGGAATAAAATAGAAGCAATCAGATTTGAACTAGGAAAAGATAGTTTAGAATCAAAGTGTTTGCTAACTAAAGAAAAAGAAGCCCTTGACTTACAAGATTTTGACAAAGCATCGGAGTTACATATAGAAATACAGAAGAAGATTGAAGACTTGAGAAACTTATATGTCAAATACAGAAAAAATTTATTTTAAAAGGGAAGTGGAAAAATGCTAGATATCAAAAGAATAAGAGAGGATTTTGAAGGAGTAAAAAAAGCAATAGAAAAAAGAGGAAATGGTGACTATGGATTAGATGCAATAAAAGAGCTGGATTTTAAAAGACGCGAAACACTAGCTGAAGTTGAATCCATGAAAAACCAGCAAAAAACCGTATCCAAAGAAATACCCAAACTAAAAAAAGAAGGTAAAGATACTACTGAAATAATGACCGAGATGAAAGCACTTAGCGATGAAATAAAAGAACTAGATGGAGCTTTATCTTCTATTGAAGAAAAACTAAAAAATGCTTTATTAAATGTACCTAATACACCTTACAAGGATGTGCAGATAGGCGAAGATGATACGGCAAATGTGGAATTGAAAAAGTTTATGGAGCCCACATCATTTAGTTATGAGGTAAAGGCACATTGGGATATTGGTGAAAACTTAGATATACTCGACTTTGAAAGAGCGACCAAGATATCTGGCGCACGATTTACTGTATATAAGGGCCTAGGGGCAAGGCTAGAAAGAGCTGTAATTAATTTTATGTTAGACTTGCATACTATTGATCAAGAATACTCAGAAATACTTCCTCCATTTATGGTTAATAGAACTGCTATGACAGGAACGGGTCAATTGCCAAAATTTGAAGACGATATGTTTCATATTCCAGCTAAGGACTTTTTCTTAGTTCCAACGGCTGAAGTGCCCCTTACCAATCTAAGAGGGGATGAAATAATGAAAACGGAAGAATTGCCTCTTTACTATACAGCATATACTCCTTGCTTTAGAAAAGAAGCAGGTAGCGCAGGAAGGGACACTAGAGGATTAATTAGACAGCATCAATTCAATAAGGTGGAACTCGTTAAATTTGTTAAACCTGAAGATTCTTATGAAGAGTTAGAAAAACTTACATTAGATGCTGAAGAGGTTCTTAAACTTCTTGAAATTCCTTATAGAGTTGTAAGGTTAAGTTCAGGAGATCTGGGATTTTCGTCAGCAATGACCTATGATATTGAAGTTTGGATGCCTAGTTATGGAAGGTACGTGGAGATATCTAGCTGTAGTAATTTTGAAGATTATCAGGCAAGAAGAGCTGATATTAGATTTAGAAGAGAAGATAAAGGAAAACCTGAATTTGTACATACTTTAAACGGATCAGGATTAGCTGTTGGGAGAACAGTTGCGGCAATACTTGAAAATTACCAAAATGAAGACGGTTCCGTGACTATACCCGATGTTCTAAAGCAATATATGAAAGTTGATAAAATTAAATAACAAAATAAAACTAAAAGAGATTCGAAATTTCACGAATCTCTTTTAGTTTTATATATTTATGTTTAAAAGTATTTAAATAATATCTTCAACCCTTTTGTATTCTTCTAATATAGATTCATCAGGTTCTTTGGTAGCTAAACTTACTAATACAATAGCCAATAGAGCACATATAAAGGCAGGCAACAATTCGTAAATATTAAAAGCACCACCTAGTGGTCTTACTAAATATTTCCATACGAATATTACTAACCCTCCAGTAATCATTCCAGCTATAGCACCTTGTTTAGTGGATCTTTTCCAAAATAGGGCGGACAATACAACAGGTCCAAAGCAAGCGCCAAATCCAGCCCATGCAAAACTTACGATTTCAAATACTGAACTATCCGGATTGGACGCAAATAATACAGCGACTATAGAGATGATAACCACAGTTGTTCTTGCAACTATCATGGAAGTCTTTTTACTAAGTTTAATATGGAAACAATTATTCATTAAGTCTTGAGATACTCCAGAAGAGGCAGCTAGTAACTGGGAATCTGAAGTAGACATTGTAGCTGCTAGAATGCCAGCTAGAATTATTCCTGCTATAATAGCTGGGAAGACCCCGTGAGTGCTTAATAAGTTGGCAATTTGAATTATTACGGTTTCAGAACCTGACCCTTGCAAATTTTCAATTGCGCCCACGCTTGACATAGCGTTTCCTATGATTCCAATAAATATAGCAACACATAGGGAGATCGCAACCCAAGTAGTAGCTATTCTTCTAGATACTACAAGTTTATTTCTTTCTTGTATAGCCATGAATCTTAATAAAACATGAGGCATACCAAAGTAACCTAATCCCCAGGCTAGTGTACTTACTATAGTTATAAAACCATAATTAACAGATTCATTATTAACAATATCATGTATAGCGTTTAATGATAAATAACCTGACATTTCGCTAGCATTTGCCATAACGTTATCAAATCCTCCAGCAGTACTTATTCCAAATGTGAGCACTACTATTAAAGCTATTGACATTACGATACTTTGTATAAAATCGCTTGTACTCGCGGCCAAAAAGCCACCTAAGGTTGTATAAGCTACTATAATAGTTGCACTTATAAGCATTGCTGTCATGTATTCTATTCCAAATAGACTGCTAAATAGTTTTCCACATGCTGCAAAACCTGATGCAGTGTAAGGAATAAAAAAAATAATAATTACTACAGCGGCTAGTGCGCCTATAATATTCTTATTGTCGTGATATCTTTTGTTAAAAAAATCGGGTATGGTTATAGCATTAATTTGGTGTGAATATTCCCTAATTCTTTTTGCTACAAATAACCAATTTAAGTACGTACCAATAGCCAATCCAATGCCTGTCCATGCTGCTTCACCTAAACCAGATATATATGCTACGCCAGGGAGGCCCATAAGCAGCCAGCTACTCATATCTGAGGCTTCCGCACTCATGGCAGTAACAAAGGGGCCTAATCTTCTGCCTCCTAAATAAAAATCTGATACATTTTCATTGCGTTTGGAATAAAATATTCCTATAGCAACAATAAATATCAAATAGATAATAATTGATAAAAGAATGTAAATTTCGTTTGTTGTCATAATAATCTCCTTCAAAAACAAATATTAATTATTATATCATATATAAAACTAGAACGAAACACAGAATAAAGTCTGTACTAAAAATGATTTAAATCATAATTAAAACGCTATAATCCCTTAATAATAAAGGTTATAGCGTTTTAATAAATTGTACACTAGTTTATTAAATATCTATACTAATTTTTGTACCATTCTAAAAATCTTGGCATCATTTCTTTTGTATATTTGTTTAAGGAGTAATCTCCATTACATATACACCAATCATATAATAATGCTCTTTCAAATAAAGCGTATGCCTTGGTAATTTCATTAATTGCTAAATCATTTTTCAGTTCTCCATTTTCAATGCCTTCTTTAACAATTTGTCTTAATAGTTTGTAATAGAATCTGTTTGTGTCTAAAAGGTGCTTATCACCTTTTGTTATAAGTTGAGAAGAGTACAGCATCGCTAATAAATCAATACTGATAGAGTTTTCAATCATAAGAAAAAGCTCTTTGTTTAAATATATTAGTTTGTCTATTGATGTCATATCATTATTTAGATTATCAATTAACTCTTCATATTTTTCATCAAACAAATAAGATAAAGATGAAAGCAAGGCATCTTTTCCTTCAAAATAATGATAAAAAGATCCCCTTGAAGTTTTGGATTTTTCCACTATATCTTCTACAGTTGTGTTTTCGTAACCTTGTTCATAGAAAAGCTTCCACGCAGCATTTACTATTTTACCTTTTGTGTTTTTATTCTTTTTCATTGACATATAGCCCTCCATTAAGTAAATATTACTGAGTAATGAGCATTTTGTCAACCAACACTTTTAAATTTCATGTTCTATGGTATAATTATTGTATAGAAGGTTTAATATGATAAAATATTTTAAAAAGACAACAATTATATTAACGGTCGTAATATTGCTATGCTTATTTAGTATGCACAGCAATATTTTGTTTTCTTATGGAAACGAAAATGAGACAATAAAGGTCGGTTTTTATAAATGGGACGGTTTTAATAATATGGATGAAGAAGGTAATCTTAGTGGGTATGGTTACGAATACCTGGAGCATTTATCTAGATATAATGATTGGAACTATGAGTTTATGGGATATGATAATACTTGGCAGGAATCCATGAAAATGCTTAAAACCCGAGATATTGATATTCTTTGCTCGATGATAAAAACCGCTGAAAGAGAAAAAGAGTTTTTGCTATCGGAATATCCAATGGGATCAAAAAAGTATACATTAACAACATTAAGGAACAATGAAGATTACTATTTGGGCGATATTGATGAGTTAAATGGAATAACTGTAGGGGTATTTAAAGACAATGCGTCTAATGAATTATTTACAACCTTTGCCAAAGAAAATGATTTAAATTATACTATGGTTGAGGCGGAAGGAAGCAATGAAAATGATTGGCTTATAAAGAATTTAAAAAATGGAAATATAGATGCTATTTTTTCCAGCGAATATAGAATAACTGAAGATGAAAAGATACTAACAAATACAGGTTCAATAGAATTTTTTATAGCAACAAATAAAAATAATTATGAATTGATGGGTGAAATAAACCAATCAATAAAAGAATTAAATAGTAACGAGCCTTTACTTGCAACTGAGCTGGGGAAAAAATATTTTGCAAAGTCCCAATTGGGAGCCCCCAATTTTACTAGGGAAGAAGTTGATTTTATTAATAGCAATAAGGATAATGTTATATACCTAAGGGCTTATAATACCAACAAGCCGTTCTACTGGATAGAAGATGATGTGGTACATGGAATATATGCAAACATTATTGAAAAAATAAATGCTTTAACAGGCCTTAAAATTAAGCTTAGCACTTCAAATGAAGATATAGATGGATTCATAGGTGTTCCAAGCAACTTATACGTAGGAAGAACTATAAATCTTAAAGTTACAGACACTATTTTAGAATATAATTATGCCGAAATATATTATGATAATTCCAATTTTAGTAGAGTCGGATTATTAAAAGGACATGAAGAACAGACAGATATAATAGAAAGCAAATATAAAGAATCTACTTTATATCGTTTTGATAATTTTGCTAAATGCGCCTATGCCATAGAGCACAAAAATGTAGATGCTATATTTGTGGATGAACTAAGCGCACAAGTAATAATTAATCAGATTTATAGTAATAGTATAAATATTTATTCATATGGGAATTTAAAAAGAGAAGAGTCAATAGGCATAAATGATGGTAAACCAAAAGAGCTCTTAACGATTATTAATAAGTGTATAGATCCTTGGGTAATAAATAATGTTGATGAAAATATAAGTGAAGTTCTGTATGAAGCAACTGATGACTATAACACCTATGATTTTTGGGCTAGTTATAAGCAAGCTATATCAGTGTTTACCATAATGCTTCTATTCGCATTTTTAGTCATCAGAAGAATTTGGATTAGTAATAAAGAAAAGTTAGAAAAGAAAAATGAAGAATTAAAAAGTGCTAATTCTGCGAAATCTGAATTTTTGGGAAGAATGTCCCACGATATGAGAACGCCAATGAATGCAATAATAGGTATGAGTGAGTTTGGAATGGAAGAGATAAATGACAATAAGGCCAAAGAGTATTTTGGTAATATAAATCACAGTTCAAAATATTTGCTTTCGTTATTAAACGATGTATTGGATTTACAAAGAATAGAGCAAGGCGCGATTGAATTAAAAAAAGATTGGACAGACTTTGATGAAGATTATCAAATGATTGTTAATATAATTGAACAAAGGATTAAAGAAAAAGAACTTAAAGTAGAACTAGATATTGATGATAAACTAAAAAATTTATTAATATATACAGACTCAATTAGGTACAGACAGATAATGTTAAACCT
>DATFJV010000067.1:0-2428 GCA_035268985.1 Anaerovoracaceae bacterium
AATATTAAGGCTAAAGTGGCCAATAGGGCTATGAAGGATATTCGTTTAGCTTGAGATGCCATCATATTCTTCTCCTCCTGTTATTTCAATTAGTACTTTATGTGGTAGACAGACAATGCTTTCCCCAGTCTTATTAATAGGGCTGTGTTTCATACAAATCTTGTTGGGGCAGTTAGCATCTAACATATATACATAACCATCTTCGATGACAATAACATTGTAATTAGTTTCAGTTTCTATTGTAATGTTATTGTTAGTATCCAAGGAATAGTTACCATAAAGTTCCCCGTCAACAGTAATTTTTACTGTTGTGCCTGGGGTATTTAAGCTACTTACATAGTAAGATGTGAATAAACCTATTACTATTAATATTATATATAAATAAATATCAGCTTTTTTAAACATATCAGCTCCAAAGAAAGGGTAATTTATGAAAAACAACTTTAAATATATTATTGCAACTGTCTCAATAATAGCATTACTTATTATAGCATATCTTACGTTCAATAATGTAGAACCCGTTTCAAAAACAGGGTACTATTTAGATACAATATGCACTATAACAGTATACGATATGAAAGAAAAAGATGCAAATAAAGTAATTGAAAAAGGGTTTGAAACTTGTTCATATTATGAAAACTTACTTAGCAAAACTATTAAGACAAGCGATATTTCAAAGATCAATGGAGCTAAGGGAGAATGGGTAACCGTAGATAACGATACTTTGGAGCTAATAAATAAGGGGGTGTATTATTCCGATTTGTCCGAAGGAACCTTTGATATAACTGTGGGAAGGCTTACTGATTTATGGGATTTTCATGCAGAAAACCCAAAGGTTCCCAAAGAGATTGACATTGAAGATGCCGTTAAACATATAGGTTATGAAATTATTGCTATAGATGAAAATGAAATAAAGCTAGTGGACCCCGATGCAAAAATTGATTTAGGTGGAATCGCGAAAGGATATATAGCAGACAAAGTGTCTGAGACATTAGAAGATGAAGGTGTTATTTCTGCTGTAGTAAATTTAGGAGGCAATATTGTAACCATAGGCAAAAAAAATGGAGAAAATGATTTTGTGATTGGAATAGAAAGACCATACAGCGATATGACCGAAGTCATAGGTACTGTTTCGGTTAGTGATTCTACGGTGGTCACTTCGGGAGTATATGAAAGGCAGTTTGAATATGAAGGAACTGTTTATCATCATATATTAGATATAAATACAGGTTATCCAATATTAAGTGATGTGGAAGCCGTTAGCTTAGTATCGAATAAAGGGATGTCGGTAGATTGTGATGCACTTAGCACCATATGTCTTCTTTTAGGAAGTGAAAAGGGTATGGAAATAATTGAAGATACTGACGATATGGAAGCTTTATTTATTACCACAACGGGAGAGTACATTTTCTCTGATGGATTTAAATTCAATGAAAAATAGAGGTTTAAAATGAAGAATGTAAGTTATGGAGTAGATAGGGTTTTAGAGCCCAAAGGTACAGTTCCTGTTACCGCTTGGAAATTGGATTCCGATAGAGAAATAAAAACAGATGAAGCTAGAATAAAGCTTAAATATTTTCAATTGGAACGTGATAATTATCAGCAACTAGCCAATTCGTGTAATTACGATGACGAAAAAATGAAAGCTAAAATTATGGATATCGTAGAAAAAAGGGGTAAATTGCATAATCCTTTTACCAATTCTGCGGGTGTAATATTTGGCGTAATAGAAGAAATGGGAACAGAATATAGCGATAAGACTGGGCTTAACATTGGAGATAAGTTTTTAAGTTTAACAACTTCATGTGGTCTTCCGATGCATATAGAAAAGGTCGTCGAAATAAAACATGATTATGCTCAAGTCGAATTAGTTGGTTACGGCATAGTTTTTTTGAGCACTGCTTATTATACAGGGGATATGGAGCACATACGTTATACAATGGTTTCTGTGGATGAAGAAGGGACTCTTCATAATGTACATAAACTGGCAAAAAAGAATATGAATATAATGGTTATTGGTAAGGACTTGATTTCAGCCTCATATTACCTAAGCTCCATAAGAAAATCGGTCGGAGATAAATGTCATCTTGACTTGGCATTTGATTATGAATGTATTGAAAACTATAAATTTGAAGATGTAAAAAAAGTAATGAGCATATGGGCGGATTCGGTCTCCATAATAAATCTGGGAGAACCCATTGATGCCATAAATTCTTTAGATAAAAATGTTGCGAAAAAAAAGGACTTAATAGTTAACTGCGAAGATATAAAGGGTTCTGAAGTTTTTACTGTTATGATGGTTAAAAACGAAGGAATGGTTCTTTTTGCGAGCATAACTAATGGATATGAAATAGCTACATTGATAGCCGAGAGCATGGGCAAAAATATTCATAGCAGAATACTTAACCAAGAGCTTGAAAACTATAAT
>DATFJV010000068.1:0-2122 GCA_035268985.1 Anaerovoracaceae bacterium
TAAGATAGTTGCATAAAAAAATAAACGTGTGTAAATTTTACGCACGTTACAAAAGTAGTAACCAGAATAAGATCCATCTATACCTTACTTAAAGTTGAACCAAAATACTGCAATGCAATAAGTCCCGCCAAATTTCACATTCTCCGGTAGGTAAATAAAATTTTACATCAACTCACTCCAGAATCAAATCCAACAAAACTTATTCAAATTCTAAAACCTTTGTGGAAACAAACCTCAAAAAAGCGTTTTTCTTATTCTTTTACAAGCAATACTCTCTCTAAATTATTGATATCATCATCCTGTGTAAGTATTTTCTGAATTTGTCTTGCTCCAGGTTCTTCTGGTTTCTTTTCTTTTTTTGTTATATGTAGTGCTACGTTGTCCCCCATACGAAATGTTTCATAATGGAATTGGGGGTATTTGGCCATTATGTCATCAATAATTTTTGTGTCTATCATGTGGTGTTTTTATTTAGAATAATTAGAAATTGGAAGTGCAAGATAATATAAATAATCTTCCCTGTTTTGCGAATAAAATTAAGTCCTCATCTTGTGTGAATTGAGTTATTTCGTATACTTCATATTGTTTTGATAGCTCTCCGTAAAGTAAATATTTCATTCCAATATTACGCCTATGATAGTTCCATTCTTTTGGGTCTATGGTAACAAAATGCCAAACTGTTTTTACTTGCTTGGCATCTGGTGGTAGTTCTTTGTAATACTCAAAACCTAAACTATCTTTTTCTATGGAATTCATGTGGAGTGTATTTTTTATATTTGTATTTATCTTTCAATATTTCCATGTACTCTTTGCGGTACCTACTATCAGTATCAATAAAATTATCCAGAGTTTTACGCAAATGTAATACATTGGCATGTCCTCTCCCTACATATTCTCCAATCTCGTTTAGGCTCAATGTTGATGTGTTGTCCATAATCATAGATACTATCTTCCTTCTGGCATCTACAATTCTGGGATCACGAGTTTTAGAATGTAATTGTTCTATCTCTACATCATAAACATAACAAATATATTGCTGTATTTCTGCTGCAAGAAATAAGTCGTGCCTGTAACTCTTTTTTATTTTCTTTTGAATGAGTCTATTTGGTACGTAGAATTTTAATGATGCAATAAGTTTGTTATATTTTATAATTAAATGTGGGCGTTTTCCCTTTTCCTTAATGCTCTCTGTAACTTCTAGTAATTCTTCAATTATTTCTATTTCATTCATAATATATATTTTTATCTATTTTTACGGAAAGTTACCTATTTTCCCATTTATTAATCAATTATCCCAATAGCAGCATTTCTTTGAAAGTAGATATAACTTTCTCCATCTAAATGCAATTGATAATCTGCTTCTAATACAGGGTAGTTTTCGAACTGAGTAATAATCTTTGTTCCTTCCTGTATTAATGGATCATCTACTACATTCTCATCCTTGTATTCTGTGTTAGGTTTTCCGGCTCTTTTTACAGTATATCTATCCCTGTAATATTTCTGTATTACTTCCAAATCAGATTCCTTTGTTTTAGGTATGTACTGAGCCAATATGAAGCCGTTTAGCATCTCTATGGTGTTAGTGTTCATGTTGGGGTTAACTTGCAAGATAAGGCTGCGATAGGGAAGAATATAGTATATCTTATTTTTGAGTATAGCTTTGTCGCATGAGAATCCCGTAAGATAATCAAAATAGACTATATTTCCTATCTTTGGAACTACTGGATTTTTCCAAGGTATTCCTGCTTCATCATAGGTTACTCTATCTGGTAGCTTTATCAAGTATCCTCTGCGGACAGAATGTTCTCCCTCATTAAACTTTACTCCATCTTTAGTTTTTCCTACTTTGACTTCCAGACTTCCTGTTTTAAGTATCTGAGAATCGTCTATTACTTCTACAAGTACATAGTTCTTTGGTATTTTAACGTCTAAGTTGTTTAATTGTATCATTTTTATGTTTTTATTGATTATATTTTAGTTTAACTAAATATTTTATAACACTAAAATAGTGGCAATTAATTATTTAACTTAATTTGTGCACATATTAGTAGTTGTATGCCATTAAAACGGTACGCTCGTACCTCGCCATACAACACAGTATAAACAAAATACACTCACTTAG
>DATFJV010000069.1:0-8096 GCA_035268985.1 Anaerovoracaceae bacterium
TGACAACTCAGATGGAATAAATAATGTAAAAATCTTTTGTTATGACATGACACTACTATTTAAAGGTCAAAATCATAATATTGATTTTCTGTTTCATGATAGTAGACTATTTGATGGTATTGACGAAAGACAGAAAGCCGAGTTGTTTAAGATTGTATTTGAAGAATTTGTGGACTCAAGAAAGCAGTATATAGCTACCGTAAATCAAAACCAGCTTAATGAAATTAAACAGTGTATGGAACCGGAACTCTTCCAGAAAATTGTAAATGACAATATTGTATTAACTCTTACAGATGATCATGAATCAGAAAAACTTTTAGGCATTACTGTTGACATTAATGAAGACTAAATCTGATTTGTTTCAGGAAATTTAATTTAGTTTACTGCAACCACCAAGATGGCATCTAGGCTCGGCGGGTCTAGCCCCTGTTAACCGGACACTGTATTTAGCATGAATATCTTCCAAGTTGTACTGGTTAATAACAGCGATATGAATATTATTAGTGGTTATAAATAACTGCGCATGTATAAGTGTCCGGAAAATAGGGGCTAATTTATAATATTATATTAGGAATACCTTTTTTCATAGGGTGAACAATAATTATTGTAACTATGAGGTCTTGCTCGATTATACCAATAAATATAATCTATAACAGCCATGGCGATATCCTCATTTGTTTCGAACTCATCTATATAGAGGCGTTCTTTCTTAAGGTTTGAGAAGAAGGATTCTATAACAGAATTTTCACAAGGTGAGCCTTTTTCGCTCATAGATTGAACGATAGGGGTTGATTTAAGAAAATTATTGAGATAAGTACTAGACTTAAATACTCTGCCTTGGTCGCTATGAAGAACTAGCTTAGGGCAACTGGATAAATCTTCGTTATTAAGTGCACTTTCAATAGTATATCTGACTAATTTGACTGTTTGATTTTTATAAATTTTATAGCCAACTATAGATCTATCATATAAATCAATAATTGCGCATAGATATTGTCGTCCTTCTTTTGAATCAATTTTAGTTATATCAATGCACCATATTGAGTTTTTTATTTCTATATTAAAATTACTTTTAACTAGGTTAGAAAAGGGTTTAATACCTCGATAGAGGACGTGCATTTTCTTAGAGTGCCAAGCAGCGGATAGTAATCCATATTTTTTCATAATACGGTAGACTTTTTTATGATTAATCTTAATATTATAAATATCATTAAGATGTTTGGTTACCATATGATAACCCATTGTGTCTTTGTGTTTTATTATTCTAATCTCAATAATCATATCGCGAACTTTAATATCAGGGTCTACTTGATTCAATTTTTTATGCCAATCATAGTAGCTGCTTTTTCCAACACCAAATGTTTTACATAAATACGTTATAGTATAGGAATTAGAAAACTTAATGATATAGTTGTAATAAACCTCATTAGTTGGTTTTATACTTGTGTATTTAATATAAGCTAAAAGTTCTTCTATTTTTGTAGTAATCATCTAATCACTTCCTTAATTATAGTCATTTCTTTTTTAAGTTGTATAACATCTATAATTGCAGATTACCCGCAATAAAACAAGATGTTTTAAATATTAGAGTTTTTATTAATCAGGAGGCTATTAAACAATATGAAATCATATATAATAAAAATTGAACTTAACGAATCAAATCCACTTATATGGAGAAGAGTCATCATGCCTGCAGGAGCTACATATAAAAGGCTGCATGATATTATTCAAAACGTAACCAACTTTAAGAGTGGATATCCTTTAAGTGGATATCACCTGTATGAGTTTGACCTTTCGAAGGAAAACATGATCATCACAGATAATGAAGAAGCTTATATGGAGCATCAGCATTATCTTAAGAATAAGAAGTATTATGAGGACCGACTTAAAAATATGGATCCTAAAATGCTCCAGTTTGAACAGAATCACCATGAGCGATTAAAGATTGAGGTACGCAAACCGACAGGAGTCAAGATCAATAATTACCTTGAGAAATACAAAGAGATTAGATACAACTATGATTTTGGAGACAACTGGTGGCTTACTGTTAAACTTGAAGAAATCGTAGAAGACTATTACTTTGGATACCCAACACTTCTTGGCGGGGCAGAGACTGCACCACCTGAAGATGTCGGAGGAATCCATGGATTTTATGAATTTCTTGAATCGTATCGGGATACAAATCATCCAGAGCATTCTGATATGATGGCTTGGGTCGAGGATTGGAACTTTAGAGAGTACGATCCTGATTGGATTAATGATAGACTTAAAAGTATTAAATACAAAAAGACAGAGTGGCATAAGATTAAGCATGAACATTACTATGTGATCCAGGACAAGTATCGGAAGTAAGCTCTATGTAAAGGGGTATGCATATCGCCTTCAAAAAATATTTTGGGCAATGATTTTGGGTAGAACTATAGGTTGAAGAAAAATTTATGTAAGAATTAGAAAGTCATTAGATAATCACGAACGTTTTTATTTAAGAGTTTTGGCACTTGATAGGTTCTATGATTTTTGGATATACTCATATAGCAATTTTGTGAAATGTATAGTAACTTAATATTTAAAGTAATTGAAGTAATAGTAGATATATATACAAGGGATATGTATAGTAAATTAATAAAATAAGTAGTTGCAAAAAACCTATCTACATAGTATATTATGACTAAACATTAATTGACATTAAGCATGGGGGGTGGTTATATTTATGAATAAATCACAGGAAAGATTAGGTAGAAGTTTAGGCTTTTTTTCTGTTTTTGCCATAGGAACAGGAACAATGATAGGTGCAGGAATATTTGTTTTACCTAGTATGGCCATAACTATTGCGGGACCAGCTGCCGTGATTTCATTTATATTGGGAGGTTTAATCACTTTAGCCACAACCCTTAGTGTTGTAGAACTTGCTACGAGTATGCCTCAAGCAGGAGGAAGTTACTATTTTATAAGTAGGTCATTGGGACCCATGTTTGGAACAATAATTGGATTAGGTGCATGGATATCATTGGTATTTAAAGGATCTTTTGCACTGGTAGGTCTTGCAGAATACTTCAATGTGTTTTTTACGGTTCCAGTTGTCCTAACAGGCTTAGTTGTTGGTATTGCGCTTTTATTGATAAATATAAGAGGCGCAAAAAGTAGTGGTAATCTACAAAATATTATAGTAGTGGCATTAATTTTAATATTACTAATATTTATAATTAAGGGAAGCACCATGATGGAGAAAGAATTGCTACACCCTTTTATGCCCCATGGAGTATCTTCTGTTTTTGAAACAACAGGACTGATCTTTATATCATATTTAGGTATCATAAAACTTGCAGCGATTTCCGAGGAAGTTAAAAACCCTTCCAAAAATATTCCACGGGCTTTTTTAGGATCGGTTATAGTAGTTATTTTGATTTATGGAGGAATAATCATTACTTTAAATGGGATAGCTCCTTTAGATGTTCTTAAAGACACCCAAACACCCCTTGTTTATGCAGCAACTGCTATGGCAGGAACTCCAGGCCGTATTATAATTACCATAGCAGGCTTTTTTGCAACTGTATCCACTGCGAATGCGGCAATTTTGTCATCATCTAGATTTCCATTTGCCATGGCTAGGGATAAGCTGATGCCTGGTTTTTTCACTGCGATTCATAAAAAATATCAAACTCCATATAGAGCTATACTTATAACAGGGGTTACCATGTTAGCATTGTTAATGCTGTTTGATGTGGAACAGCTAGCCAAGCTTGGTTCCACTTTTAATGTATTAGTATTTGTGCTAGTTAATTTTTCAGTAATTATCTATAGAAAAAACAAAGACTTTGAATACAAACCAACCTTTAAAGATCCTCTTTTCCCCGTTACTCAGGTCATAGGAATAGTAGGAAGTTTGCTTTTATTACCTTCCTTGGGAATGTTTTCAATGCTATTTGCTTTAGCATTGATTATTCTAGGGATTGTTTTATATAAATTAAGGGGAAGAAACAAGACGGAGTTTAACTATAGTATTCAAAATTACCTAGATGAAGGAGAAGTTCCCATTGATATTAATGGAGATGAGGAAAGAGTCTTAGTTCCAATTTCAAATCCCAATCATGAAGAAGATCTTTTATATCTAGCTGACAAGTTGGGAGATATGATTATTGGTTTAAATGTTGTCAAGGTTCCTGAGCAAACATCCTTATCAACAGCAAGGGACTGCTATGATGAAAGTAAAAGTGAAAGTTGCAAGCAGTTAAAAGATGTATTTAATAAATGGACAGAAGTAACTAGTCATAAGCAAAAAAATATTATTGTATTTGATCATGATATTTCCGACGCGATTATAGAACAAGCGGAAAAGGAAGTGGCCAATTTAATTGTTTTGGGATGGAAAAAAGAAAATAGATTACAATATACAATAGGAAGCATAAGCCATAGGATACTTACAAATGCCAAATCCCATGTAGCAGTATTAAAGGGACAGTTCATTAAGAATCCTGAAAAAATCGTAGTTGCATATGATGGTAAACATAATTCCAGATATGGACTGGCATTAGGCAAGAGATTGGCATTTAAAACAGATGCTACATTGAAAATTCTAAGGGTTGTTAATCCCGACATGGATGAATATGAAAAGAAAGAAATCGAAGAGAATTTAAAAGAGATTGTAAAAATGGAAGAAGGCATTCGTATCGAATATGAGATTAAAGAAAAATATTCAGAAATTGATGCGATTCTTGAAGAGACAAAAGATAGTGATCTTACTATTATGGGTGATTCAAGCAAAAGATTTAAGGAAAACTTCCTTTCAACTTTGCCACAGAAGGTTGCTACTCACTCCAAAAATCCGATACTTATTATTAAAAGATACCAACCTTCAACAAAATTTCTTAGATTCTTTGAATAGCAAATTAGTTATACTAATAAATTAAAACATATTATAGATAAAAAAGGAAAATATTATGAAAAGACAAATGAAAAGAATAAAACAGCTACTATCTACTGCAGATACCGAAGCTGTGCTAAATAGATGTACAAGTGGAGTAATGGGACTAAATGGAGATGATGGTTATCCATATACAGTGCCACTTAGTTATGTATATAGTGATGGTAAGATATACTTTCATAGCGGAAAGAATGGATATAAGGTGGAATGCTTAATGAACAATCCAAAGGTATCCTTTACTGTGATTGATGAAGATATGATTGTAAGTGAAGAGTTTACTACGTACTTTAGAAGTGCTATAATAACTGGAAAGACAAGAATTGTCGATGGAGACGAATACTATAAAGCTTTTAAGCTTATTGTAGAGAAGTACTCGGGTGATTTAAGTGAGGAAGTTAAAACGAAGGCAATTAATGAATGTAAGAATGCATATATTATTGCCATTGATATAACTTCAATGACAGGTAAGGAAGCTATTGAATTTATAAAAGCAAGGAGTTAGGATGAAGGACTATTTTTCTATAGTAGATGATGAATCAAAGATATTAATCACTTCCTCAGGGGAGAGGTTTGAATTATCTAACGATGGAGTAAGAACATGCTATATATGGGATATAGATGATGAACTTAAGATAAGCATAAAGGACAAGACAATTACTAATAAGGATTTAGATGAAACAGTTGAAATACTCAATAGATATAATTAAATAGTTTGTTATTGTATAATAAGAAAGGAACTTGCGATATCAAATGACCTAAATGCCCTAGCTACTGATTTGGAAGAATTTAAACTAGGGGTATCTGATGTAAGATGAAGATTTTGAATTAGCTGGACTAAAATCAGCTATGTCAGAAGATGATATAGGCGTAGTAATAACCTTTAATTCTCAGTCCATGGAATCCGTTGGTGGACCAATGCTTATGGAAGGCGATAATTGTATTAATCCACTTAATTGGAAAACAGATGGGACACTTGCGGATGCAAGCTTAAATAAAGGAAGTCAATTCTTTAATGATGCCACGACAGGTGCCTTAATGACTATTGATTTAGATAAAAATGATTAAAGAAAAATATAAGGAAATTAATAAAAAGATTAAAATGATATATTCAGCATACAAAAATCCCCGCGTGGGATTTTTTGCTAATTTTATGATTATATTAACTTTGGTTTATGCCTTATCACCAGTAGATCTAATACCAGACTTTATACCAGTATTAGGATATTTGGATGACTTAATAATACTGCCCATACTTATATTCATATGCTTTAAACTAATACCAGATGATATTGAATACGAAGAAGTTGAATTAAAAGGCAAGTGGTATTATGCACTTCCAATAATAGCAATATGGATATTAATAATATGCCTAATTGTATTTAAATGGATAATTTGATATAATCGGAATATATTAATTTAAGGAGATATTTATGACGAAGAAAACGAGAAAAATACTACTAGGAGTACTAGGGCTAATTGTTGTGCTTTGTGCAGCATTTTTAATAAATTCATACATGGCAAGTAAAAATGCTGAGAATGCAGTGGATGAAATTAAAGAAGAAATAGTAGATGTAAAGCCTGATATTCCCATAGACTTTGATGCAGTATGGGAGATAAATGAAGATGTAATAGGATGGATTAAAGTGGAAGGAACGGAAGTAGATTATCCAATTCTTCAGCATCCTACTAAAGATAACTACTATATGGATCATGACATAGAAGACGTACAGGCATGGATACCAGGATCTATATATATTAATCTAAATAACAGTCCAGACTTTATGGATAATAACACGGTCATATATGGCCATAATATGGGCAATAAGACCATGTTTGGCACACTTATGGACTTTTATACTGAAGACTTCTTTAATGAGCACAGTGAGATAATTATCTATACTCCTGAGCATATATATACTTACGAGATATTTGCGGCAGTAACTTATAATAACAAGCTAATACCCGCTCTATATGATTTAGATACTAAGAGCGGCTATCAAGCCTTTATAGACTCCCTATACGAGACAAGCAGTTCAAGAAACCATTATACTGATAGGGAAGTTACCACGGATGATAAGATTATAACTTTGTCAACATGTACAATAGATCATGATCATAACTATAGGTTTTTGATTGGAGCAGTACTTGTAAATGAGGAGTAAAAGATTAAATAGGTAAGAGCTTAAGTGATGACATAAAGTCCTAATTACCATTGGTGTAATTATATGGGAAAGCTATTTTACTTGAGCTCTTTTTAATTGTAAGGGCAGTATTTACACTTGATAATCTAAGCTTATTAGACGGGAAAGCAGAAAAGGTAAGAGAATTAAATAATGCACCAGCAGATGGTGATAAAAAAGGGTGGTAGAGTTAATAATACAATAACCCATTATATGTCAACTAATATTACCTAAAATAAATTCATATATAGCCAATGAATTAAAGAATTATAGCTTTAATGATAGTGGGTTTATAACAGTTTATGGGGAATCGGTAGAGGGCAATTTTTATTATAAATCGAAGTAACTAACAACAGATAATTTCTATATAAAGGTGAAAGATGAATTTGATAATTAGGGAAATGAAAAGAGAAGATATAGATAATGTAGCTAAGCTATATTATCAAGGCTTTTGGGATAAATTAAAAGCATTGGAAGATTTGCCATATGAAAATGCTAAAGGTTTAATAAAAGATTTTTTGTTATTCAATGAAGATAATTTTAAGCTGTATAAAGTGGCTAAAGTCGATGAAAATGTAATTGGAATGATTAAGCTATTAAGTAAAGAAGATAAAGAAATCTATGGAAACATAAATGAAAAAGATAAAAAGGAAATTGGATATATAAAACTTGTTAAAGCAGGAATTGTATTAAAGATATTTGAACATAGCGTTAAGAAGGATAACCTATATATTGATACTGTGGTCGTAGATGATAGTTACCGGGGATCGGGAATAGGTGGAAAGCTTCTTTTGGAAGCTTTCAAAGAAACTGAAAGAAAAGGTAAGAAAAAAACTTCCCTTGTGGTAATTAAAAGAAATGAAAATGCTAAAAAGCTTTATGAGAATATGGGATTTGAAGTTACTAAAGTAGGAAGAAGTAAAATGTTGAGAAAATTATCTAATATAGATGGGTACTATTTTATGGAAAGAAAACTATAATAGTTAAAATTGTAA
>DATFJV010000070.1:0-3138 GCA_035268985.1 Anaerovoracaceae bacterium
AATTACAAGTAGTGGTGGAATAAGTAGTGCCAAGTTGATGTTGAAGTTGTCAACAATGCCTTGTTGTAATTCAGTTACAACAGTACTATCTGCTTCACCAGAACCTCTTCCTAAGATTAGGAATACGATTAATGCAATTACTAAAGATGGTGTTACAGTGTAAACCATATGTCTAATATGGTCAAACAATGTGGCACCTGTCATTGCTGGAGCTAAGTTTGTAGTATCTTATAATGGAGACATCTTGTCACCAAAGTATGCACCAGATACAACAATTATTGGCATTGTATGTGATTTTCTAATTTCTTTAATCAGTTTATATCCATCCATTTTAGGCATCATAATATCAATAATGCATAAATCATATTCATCTTAGTTTACAGTGCACAAAGCCTCTTCTCCATCATAGGTAGCTTTAATATAATAACCTTCACTTGTTAGATATAGATCTAATATTTCTACTATATCAATATCATCTTCCGCAATTAAAATTTTCCCTTTCATAAGATTTTCTCCATTACTATTTAGGTAAACAATTTTATTTTTCTCCTTGACTTTCTGTATAATATAAACTTGCGTCTTGTACTTGCAAAAGCCCTACTTTTAATTCTATTACAATTAAATTGGCTATATACTTATGCTTTAAAATACTCAAATCTTAAATTTTCACTTTAATCAACTCATTTTTCAGCTTAATATCCAGTTCTTTATGATATTTTCAGTTTCACCATTTAATATATTAACCCTTCTATATGGTCTATCTCTTCAATGTTATCAACTGGATTACCCGACAAGTCAAGTCGTTCAAATGATTGAAATTCTTTCAATGAACTGACGTCATGTATATTATTACCCACTAATGAAACATCTTTTAGCTTTGTTAAGCCTGCTATTGGCGATACATCCTCTACCTTATTTTTATATAAAGAAAGCGTTTCTAAATTAGCTAAATGCTCAACGGGAGATATGTCCACGACTTGATTATAGGTTAAGTCAAGCCGTTCAAGCTTGGTAAGATTTTCCAATAACGATATGTCTGCTATTTGGTTACTATTTAGCCACAAGCTTTTTAGTTGAACTAATCCTTCTGTCCCTGATAAATCGCTAATATCATTGTTGCTTAAACCTAGCCACATTAATTCTGTGCATCCTTCTAAAAATGAGAGGGATTTTATTTGGTTCATGCCGAATTGAATATTGTTATACTTTTTTTTGTCGCTTAATGTTGAAAAATCAATCTCGGGTTGCAAGTATATTTTTAGATTATCTAGGTTTTTAAAGTGAGATAAATCTACCAATGTTTTAATTGTACCAACTTCAGTATGCTTTTTACCATCAAATTCATAAGTGTCATCCCTAATTAAAATAAGGCGCGGATCATTTACATTATCATAATTAATATTATCAATTAAAACGAGGCTATCGGAACATATAGTCAACGATGTTACCTTTGCAGCATCTTCTGTATATATCTCCTGTTTATCAAATGCTGTTTGAATAAGAACTTCCATCATAGAATCTTCAAAAATAATTCGTTCATTGGAATCCATTGATTCTTGGCTTGTTCCTTGTTCTAATTCCTCCGAATTCCCTCCACACGAATTCAAAGAAATTGCCAGTAATGTGATAGCGAGTATGATGACAAATGATTTATACTTTTTATTTTTCATTTTACCCTCCACTATAGTGATAAAATATGATTTTAGAGTATAATGGTTGCAAAAGAATTCCAATCGACCATTTTTTAATCAGTTACGTGTTTTGCGGATGCACATTCTAATCCATTTTATGCATAATAATCTATAAATCATATTAATCTTAATTCACAGCTTATATTCCATCATAAGTACCTTTTACTTGCTAGATATAGACCGATTATTTCAACTATATCAATAACATTTCCAACAATTAATACTTACTCTTTCATGGGCTCTTTCTCCGTTACTATTTAGGTAACACAATCTTTGGTTCTTCCTTTGATATTCTGTATAACACGAACTTGCGACCTATTGCTTGTACAAACTCCGCATTTAATATTTTTGCAAGTTCATTGGCTGTTTCTTTAGGCTTTAAAACACTACCATCTTGAATCTTCACTTTAATCAATTCTCTTTTTTCAAGATTGACATCTAGCTCTTTTATAACGTTGTCAGTTACATCGTCTTTGCCTATCATAACCATAGGGTATAAGTCATGTGCTAAGCCTTTTAAATATTTTCTTTGTTTGCTGTTTATCATAAATACCTCTTTTCTTTTTATGCAAGATAATTATAGCACTTTAATCATATTATTACAATTTGTGATTTTAATTTGGCTTAATGCTAATTTTAGTTGACTTTTTGCATTTTATATTATATTTTAATTAGCATTATACTGGGAGGTAATTACTTGAAAAGCTTGAAAATGAAATTAGCTAGAGTCGGAAAAGATATGTCTCAAGCAGATCTTGCTAAAAATGTAGGAGTAACTAGGCAAACCATAGGAATGATTAAACTGGCAAATTTAATCCTTCAATTCAGCTATGTATGCATATTTGTAAAGCTTTATATGTAACTTTAAATGATATAATATATTTGGGGAATAAACGAGGGAGAGGTAATGGAAATGTATAAAGTTGAGGATTATTCATTTTGCTTACTATGTTAAAAATAATCGGAAGAAGAGTACGAAAAAGCAGATTAAAAGCTCTTTCAAACCGAGGGAAAACTGGCATTCATCAAATATAGATAACGCCAGTTTTATATTATCGAGATTTTGTATAAAAGATTCTAAGCTGCTCCTTATGCTCCTACCTTATATCCATTATCTTTACAAAGCTTTTAAAATTCGTATACTCAAAGGCAAATCCGGCTTACATCTGCATTTGTTTCTGAAATATTCTGAAAAGCAGCTGAATAATTAAGAGCTAAAGGTGGTGAATATTTAGAATTTGGTTATTGGTACATAAATATCAACCTTTCTATTTTCAAGGGCTTTATCTTTAGCCTTTTCCGCTATGGGGAGGCTCCTCATTTAGTCTTTCGTATAATTCTTCTATAGTTAAATCTTTGTCAATTATTCGATCGTACAAATCCCCGATAATATCATTATCGAGTATACTTTTAAAACCCTTTATTCCCACAAAATTTTTAACAAAAT
>DATFJV010000071.1:0-38438 GCA_035268985.1 Anaerovoracaceae bacterium
GCAAGTATTCCTAAAAGCGGATTCCAATTCATAATACACCTCCTAATTAACTTAAGCCTTTTCTAATCCTTGGCATCAATAATATATATATAATAATACTAATTAACACCACTATGCCTGAATACAATAATATTTCTTTCCATTCTGCTTGATAAGTAAGTATTTTTTCAATACCTTTATACGTCCAGTAAAACGGACTCCAGTATACAACCCATTGCCATTTATCACTTAGTAGTTCTGCCACCGCAACAGATCCAGCAAGAGGTAGGAAAAGCATCTTTACTGAGCCTGCCGCATCCATTACTGAAGAATTATTTATCCCTTGAATAAATCCAAATAATATACTTATAATCATAGAAACAATTACTATCACCATCATTTGCATCCAGTTAATATCAGTAAATCCTGTTATTAAAAGCATACTAACCGATCCATAAAGGGGTATAAATGCTCCGATTAAACTTTTACCAAAAATATATCCCATTTTAGATATAGGTGTCAGATGCACTGCTCTAATAGTTTTATCCACTTTTTCTTCAATTATATTAATTGCAATTAACATTCCACCAAGGACAGCACTAAACATCATGAATATATTTACTAAAAGTTTTTTAATGGGTGATACAACTTCTCCAAACTCATGAATTTTAGCAGTCGATTCTGAAAGGGTTGCTCCATCTTCATAGGCCGCTAGTATAAATGCCACTATACCAGTCATCTGCTCTGTTTCATTTCCCTGAGCTAGTATATAGTATGTATCACCGTCAGGAACAAAAGCAAATACTTCATCACGCCTGCTAACTCTTTCCTCTAAAGCCTCTTCGTCTTCATATAATGAGACTTTTACAAAGTCCTTTAAGTACTCTTCCATTTCAATATTCTCATTTTCTATGAGGGCTAAGTTAACCGTTGTATCATTTACACTAGGTGCAATTAGGTTAATAGCAATACCAAATATTACAGGTACTAAAATTATATATAGAGTAAGGAATTCTCTTATATTTACTTTTAAATCTCTACTAAAGATTACAAACATCTTCTTCATGATTACCCCTTCTCTATACCGCTAGATTCTTCTTGAATTTCTTATTGGCAAAGAAGAAAAGTATTCCTCCACCAATTAAGAATCCAAGGGAAACCAACATAACAAATTGCATATCACCATTTACAAGTATCGTTTCTTTAAATGCTAATATCAGATAGTATACCGGGATCGCCTGCATCCATCCCGGGCTCCAACTAGGCAAAAAATATGATATCGCAGGCAGCATAAACAGCATCATGAAGATATATATAACACCAAAGGATTGAGTCATGTTATCAAAGAATCCCGATATCAATAAGCCCAAAGAGGACGAGAAAAATGCCGATGTTATAAGCAGTATAAGTAACGCCCAATATGCCGGCTGAGTTCTCATCACAGGTACTACAATCATCATTGTCGTAATAATAGTCACAGTAACCAATGTAAGCACTTTACTCATAAGATAATGCCATACTTTAGATGCTGTAACAGCATAAGCCTTAATAACACCCTCTTGTTTGTCTAGGAATATATATGCAGCAATTATAAACATTCCCATAAGGCTTCCATTAAAAGTTATTAATGCTGGTATAGCATTTTGTCTTGTGTTTAATTGTTCATAGCCTGTCTGCAGCATCCTAACTTCAACATTTTCTGAGTTTGCTACTATACTTTCAATATTTTCATTATTTATAATCTTATACAAGTTTTTCATTCTATCTGATTCATAACCTTGAATATAATAGTCATATTTTATGCCACCAGTTTCAGAATCCAATGTTATTAAAGCTCCAATTCTTGGTCTGGCCACTTTGGTTAAAGCTATCATATCATCTTTATCACTTATTAGATAAACCTCTTTGCCTTCCATCGCATATAAACCTGCTATGATAGTTTCATCATCTAGTTCTAATTCCACTTTTTCCACTTTGCCGTCTAAATCTTCCTCTAACATTGAATCCAAATAATTTTCCTCCACAGCTTCTGGCAAATCAAGACTAATATACTCTTCTTCACTAGCTGCATAATTTTCCGGTATTACAAAGAGAAGTAGAACCAAGATAATAACAGTCATAATTATCTCTATGTAGAAGTAGAAACCCTTGGAAGACAGCTTTAATTCTTTTAAATAACTGTACCAAAGTTTCATTATATAAGCCCCCTTCCAGTAACCTTAATAAAGATTTCTTCTAAAGTTGCTTCTTTTGTATGCATAGTTTGTATCTCATGTTCATCAATTACTTTTTTAAGTAACGCCTTGTCTTTTTCGTCAATTATTGAAAAAGATTTTTTAGCTACAGTATTATTGTCGTAATATTCTACTTCAACAAGCTTTTCTCCATATTGAAGTTTAAGATTCTTAGGGGAATCAATTAGTTTAATATCACCATCCACAATAAAAGCCACCCTATCACATAGCTCATCTGCTATATACATGTTATGTGTTGTAAGAAACACTGTAACACCTTTATCGTTTTGTTGCCTTACTATATCTTTAATATCAGCTGCAATCGAAGGATCAAGCCCTGTTGTGGGCTCATCTAAAAACCATAAAGTCGGGTTATTAATCATCGATCTCGCAAAAGTAAGTCTGTGTTTCATACCTTTGGAAAATTCTCCAGCCTTAATATTTCCTTTATCCCCCAATCCAACCAGTTCAAGTAACTCTTGTGGGTCCCTTGTTTCCCCGTCAAATAACCTTCTATAAAAACTCAGGTTTTCCTTAGCTGTCATTTTACTATAAACATTTGACTGTTCAAAGGACATACCAATCTTATTGAACATTTCATTTTTTATATGCTTGACATCATATCCTGCAACAGAAACTTCCCCTTCTTGTAAAGGCAATAAGCCGGTTAAAATATTTTGAGTAGTTGATTTACCGGCCCCTGATGGTCCTAAAAACCCAAATATTTCACCTTCACCTACATCAAAATTTACATCTTTTATTGCATATTTACCGTCTCTATTATATGAGTGGTTTAGATCTTTTACATGAATCATTAATTCCTCCTTAATTGTAAAATAATATCTTCAATAACTTCAGATAATCATTTAGCTCTTCATACATCTTATCCATATCAAATTCTTCTTTTTCTTGAATCTGAGAAAATATTTCCTCGCTGTATTTTTCCAAAATCCACTGAGTCATTTTTATCATTTTAGTTAATTCAATATCTTTTCTAAATTTAGAATATTCAATATTATAACTAAAATATTTCTCATAATATCCTGGATAATATTCATCTATCTGCTTTTTTAATTCTTCAACACCTTTACCAACTGTTAGTTTTTTATAAAATTGTACCATCCCCGGGTATTTATAGAAAAGTTTCATCTTATATTCCGCTGTGCTAGCTATTCTATTTAATATATCAGTTTCATCATAATCTATATTATCAAGTATTTCTTTAGTGGTTTTTTCCAATACAAATCTAACTAGGTATTCATACAACTCTTTTTTATTTTTAAAATAATGGTACAATAAACCCTTTGAAATACCTGCATTTTTAACAATCACATTAGTTGATGCTTTATCATAATCATTAATCCCAAATTCAGTAAGGGAAGCATTAATTAGGTTTTCTCTTTTCTCGTTATTCATCTTATTTAGTATTTCTTCCAAATGAGCACCTCCTTTCATTGACCAATTTGGTCTATATAAATACTACCACCATTGACCAAGGTAGTCAATAGGTATATAAAAAAAATTGCCCTTGGGCAATTTTTATTCTATTTCTATCCAACCTCCCGGAGGCTTCGTATATATATTTACATCATTAGGCGCAATATAGTATGAGTCACCATAGTAGCAAATGTCGCCTTTTTCAATATTGTTAGGCCATACCTGCTCACCCCAGCTATCCACCATATCATTTTCAGTATATATATAATCATCATCTAGTTTTAAAACATTATTATATTCTCCTATACTATCACTTCCGTCACCGCTAAACCAATCATTGTATCCAACCACATAATAATCTTCACCTTCTTTTAATATGGTTCCTGGTAATATACTAATACCATTATTCTCTGAATCTTCTATCAATTGAAAAACCTCAGCACTTGTTATAGATGCCTCAAAGATATGTTCCTCTCCATTGGAATCGACTAGCACCCATCCATCATTTTGGAATCCATTGGAGATTTCTCCGTCCTCCAATATTCTATATTCACCATCTTCGTAAATGACCGTGTAAACCCCTTTATATCTAAGATATGTAATAGTTCCATCTACAGTAACCTGAATATCTTCTATTTCTCCTTGCACATTACTTCTAGCTTTGATTTCATCATATGGAGCAGTTAAATTTGTTTCCTCTGTCTCAGCAATATGAACTTGGGCAGTTTTTACTACTGTATCACAATTCTGTAAAGCTACACTTCTTTTAGCTTTATCTGAATATCCTAAAAACTGGGGTGCTATCACTCCAGTTAATACTGTCATAATAGATATGACTACAATTAATTCAATTAAGGAAATTCCTTTATTATTTTTCATAAACCACCTATAATGTTTCTAAATACTCCGATTTGCTTCCGTCTTCTTTTATATAGTAAAACTGTATTTCATCAGTTTCTTCGTCTGATTCGTTAAAATATACAACTATGGTCCCAATCAGATTATTAATGTCAGAAGCGTCTTCAATATTATCATGTGAATATTTACTTTCCTCCGTTAAAAAAACCGCAGGACAATGGCCTTCTCCAGAACTAATTGTTTGATTCCAATCCAGTATAGCAAGACTACTGCTATAAGGATTAACTATGTTCGAATTATTACCATAAGTATATTCCGAATCACCATTATTTATAACTTCAAGTTTATCTTCAATAAAGTTATTAAGGGATCCTTCCGGTTTCCCAATATTTTCTACGTACCAATTTTCTCTAGAGTATTCCATGGTATGTAAACTTACAATTTCCATAACACCTCTTGTATTATACTTAAGGATACTTTCCTTAGTTCTTTCTGTATATCCTAAAAACTGCGGCGCTATAACCCCAACTAAAACTGCCATAATAGCTATAACCACAATTAATTCAATTAAGGAAAACCCTTTATTATTCTTCATCATTAATCTCCATGAAATTCGTTTCGGTTACAATATATGATTGTTATATTACATAATACAGTTTACCAATAATGTCTTCAAAAATCAAGACCAATAAAAATACACCCCCAAATGTTTTTTTATCTAACATTTGGGGGTACACCTAATAACCGAATCTTAAAATATTTTATTCTTTTTTAAAACACATAAACCAATCTAAGCAATATTTACCTTCATCTTGATCTTCAACCCTATCTTTTGCAGTTCCACAAGAACCTGGAGGTGGAATTATTACGTCATCTCCCGGTTGCCAATCTGCAGGAGTTGCTATTCCGTCTCTCTCAGCTTTCTGCAATGCAACAATTATCCTTTTAATTTCTTGAAAATTTCTTCCCGTAGAAGAAGGGTAATAAAGAATTGTTCTTACTACAGCATTGGGATCTATGATAAACACAGCCCTAACTGCTTGAGTTTCAGATGATCCCGGCTGAATCATGCCAAATTTCTTAGCAACATCCATTTTAATATCTTCGATTAATGGAAAATTCACTTCAACATCCTTCATTCCTTTGTATTCAATCTTTTCTTTTATTGTCCTCAACCATGCAATATGTGCATATAGAGAATCTACTGATAAACCAATTAATTCAACATTTAAGTCCTTGAATTCCTGTTGCATAGAAGCAAAAGTCATAAACTCAGTAGTACATACAGGTGTAAAATCAGCCGGATGGCTAAATAGTATTACCCATTTCCCTTCATAGTCTTCAGGAAAGTTGATTTCACCTTGAGTAGTTACTGCTGTAAAACTTGGAGCTTTGTCCCCAATTAACGGCATAGTTACATTTTTTTCCATCATGTTCTCTTCCATATTTATTACTCCTTTCAATTATTCAATAATATTTATATACCCCTTTAACCTTCAGTAAAACATTATATGTAAAAGTATATTGAATTTACTAGGTAATCCGCTTTATATTTTTCACTAAGTTCCAACAAGTATTTTTTTATCGGTTTATTGGTATTCTTAAGCGTCTTATATCTATCTATTTTTTTGTTATATGTTTCTTTTTCCTCATCATTGGCAATATCTCTTAGATATCCCCACATATGCTGAATTGCATTAATATCATTTCCTAATAAAAGCTCTTTATCCAATGACTCTTCTATAAGTTTATAGAATTTAATTACATTAGGCTTTTCTTTGTATTTTAATAACTCTCTAATTTCTTTATATATGTTTGCATCTTTACTAAGAACATAATACTTGTATTTACTCCATTCTTTTTCCAAATCAGTTATTTTTAAATTATTATTCGTCAAATTGTTACACTTTACAGCCGACAAATTTTTATCCTTAACTTCTAGCATAATATCAATATCTTTATTATCAAGGTTATTATAAAATTCCATAAAAGAATAAGCTTTTATATAATTAGAATGGGACCTTATTTCCTTCTCATTTTTGCTTTCTGAATAATGTATCTTTTGTTTACCATCTTCTTTTCCCCATGTTTTACTAAATATTTCAATCCAATCATAGGTGTCATATTTTGAATCCGAGAAGTTCGCCTTATCATGGAGAACATCAAAAACAACGGGAAGTCCTATTTCATTATGAATTCTAAGCACACCATTTGCATTGAAAATCTTATCATCATTTTCTATTACAAGCCTTTTTTTAATACAATCATCAAGAATTTTATAGTTATTGATAAATCTCTTAATCGCTTCTTCTTTATTTCCATACATCCCACCTACGTGAAGTATTATTTTGCTCTCATTGCCTACTCCCAAGGAATCCAAAAATCTTTGATGATATATCAAGTCCTTTATGGCTTTATCAACAACTTCATTATTATTTGAATTTAACACAGTATATTGACCAGGATGAACGGAAACTCTGATGTTATTCTCTCTAATTTTCTTTCCCGTATATTCCAAATCCGTTTTTAGATCCTTCCACCATTTGACCTTATTAAACTCATGAGAACCTAGGGGAATAATATCTGAACTAATTCTAAATAGTTTAATATTATTCTCAATGTTATATTCTAAAATCCTATTTAAAACATTTAAATTTTGCCTAGATGTTTCTATAATAGATTCTTCATTGGCATCGCTTAACCTAAGAGATTTAATCTTCATATTATTACCTATATTTAAACAAGCATACCCAATGGACATATAACACCTCCTTTACCATTATTATATCACTTTTTATATAATACAGTTACATTATATAAAAAGAAAAAATACACCTCATTAAAAAGTTTATTTTCTCCAAACAAGCAATTCCGACAGTACCTCTGCACCATCAAGTTCCTCGTAATAATCATATAAATATTCTGCACCTAAATGCTTATAGATTTCACCAGCTCTATTATTTTTCTTCATAAAGCTAATGCTCATCTTATCAAAGCCAAGTCCCATTGCTTTATCCCATGTTCTAGTTATAAGTGCTTTACCTACTTTTTTGCCTTGAAACATAGGATTAATATGTAGCATCTCTAATAAAAGGCTATTATCCACCCTATCACAAGGCATATAAGCAGAAAAACCCAATACTTTTTCTCCCTCTTTTGCTAAAATTATACCCTGATTTTCTTTCTCTACATATGAATTAAACCTGTCTATGCAAGCATCTAAGTCCATTTTATCAAGATACCACTTAGGCAAAATATCAGCATAATTAATCAGCCAACTATTAATATATATATTGGCAACCTGTGTCATTAATTTGTCATTTGCATTCAGTTCTTTGAATTCCATATCATTTTTTCAATCTTTCTTCAACATCTTTTTCAAGACTTTCGTTCCAGTCCTCATTAATTATGCAGCAATCTCTATAACTAGATACTGCTTTACAAACAACGTCATAATTAAGCTTAGTTCCTTTTCCATCTGCGCAGTAATTAGATGACCTATCTCTACCAATGCCCATATCTTCTGCTGTTTTGACAGCATCTATATTCGCTCCTAAAAAGATAAACTCCCATCCATACTTATTTTTTTGTCTTTCTATCATGCTTTTAACTTTATGAACCGAATATTCTCTACTAGCATTTTCGAGTCCATCTGTAGTAATTACGAATAGTACCTTTTCAGCTTTTTTGTTTTTAGGTAAATTCTTTTGAATATTCCCCATCATGCTGATAGTTTTGCCCATTGCATCCAAAAGAGCCGTTGTTCCCCTTACATAATAGTCGCTTCCTGTCATTTCATCAATTTCTTTTAAGCTAACCCTATCATGAAATATTTCATAATCATCATCAAATAGCACAGTTGTAATATTCGCTTCTCCTTCTATATTTTTTTGTTCAGCAATCATAGAATTAAAACCGCCCACTGTATCTTTTTCCAGTCCGTGCATTGATCCACTTCTGTCAATAATAAATACTAATTCTGTTAATCCTTTTTTCATAATAATTACCTCCTTTTTTATTATGAATAAAGAATAACACTTTAATACTTAGCATTGGTCGCCCTATATGGGACATTTATGATCCTAATGTTTGTTGTTTAAATGCATATAATGTTTCATTTATTTCAAATATATTGTATATTTCATATACAATAAAATACTCTATTATTACATCAAATTTTTTACTATGGCTCAGCGAATAACCAGCTGAATTCAATAAATCCTTAGTATCATCTAAATTAAGCTCAAGTGCTATGGCAAAAGCGAAAACCGTCTTCTTTCCCGGCTTATAGTTCAAATCATTCCTTATCTTCGAAAAATGCTTTCTATCGATATTTGCCCTTTTATATACATACGAATCCTTTAGGTTTCTTTCGTCAATAAACCTAAACAACCTCTCAGCAAACGATTCATCCATGTGTTTCTCAATATAGTCAACATCTATAGAATAACAGGCTTCCATATTGACCTCAGGAACCATGCGTCGTTCTCCTCTATATGACATGAAATTATCAGAAACATATTTATCATCAATATATTTTCTAACATTAATTAAAAGCTTCTCGGATATAATAAATGAGTTGGTATCAAATACTACTATATAAACTAGCATATCATTTTTTAATATAAAATCGCTTATTTCAGATGTAGCAACTTTCAGTGCTTGATCTTTAGGGTATCCAAAAACACCAGATGATATCAACGGAAAAGCAATACTTTTAAGGCCCTTAGATTTTGCCAATTCCAAAGAATTTTTATAGCAATTTCTTAGTTGATTTTCTTCGCACTTTTTCCCTCCATGCCATACAGGGCCAACCGTATGAATCACATACTTGGCCGGCAGGTTATATCCCTTTGTAATTTTTGCCTCTCCCGTATTACATCCCTTTAATGTTTTGCATTCTACTAAAAGCTCAGGACCTGCTGCTCTATGTATTGCACCATCAACACCGCCTCCTCCTAACAAGGATTTATTAGCAGCATTAACAATGACGTCAACTTCTACTTTAGTTATATCGTTTCTAATAATTTCCAATGGCATATATAAACCTCACATGTTTTATTATTTAATAATTATACCACATCAATGTTCATTATTAAAAAGCAGATTCAAAATATCTTTTTTCAATTTTACAAACCCCTCATCTCCAACTATACTATAATCCCTATATCTATCATAAGGAACTATTATTTCTTTTATAATACTACTAGGTCTTCTATCCATAATATGTATTCTATCCGAAAGTATTAAAGCTTCTTCAATATCATGAGTAATAAAAAGTATAGTCAATTCTAGTTTTAATGATAAGTCGAGAAGTAGTTTCTGCATAATCATTCTACTATAAGCATCCAATGCGCCAAAGGGCTCATCCATCAGTATTATTTCCGGTTGCATTATTAGTACTCTTGCCAAAGAAGCCCTTTGCTGCATTCCGCCTGACATTTGATTTGGGTAATACTCTTCAAATCCTTTAAGACCTATGAGATCAATAATTTTTTCAAACTTCTTTTCCATTATATCTTTGTTTGTTTTTTTTAATTTTAAACCATATAAAATATTTTCTTTTACCGTAAGCCAAGGAAACAGAACTGTATTTTGAAAAACAACTCCCTTATCACTGGAAGGGCCCTCTATTTCTTTTCCCTTAAAAAGCACCTGCCCACTATCCTTTTCTAAGAATCCACCGGCAATATTAAGCAAAGTACTTTTACCACAACCGGAAGGTCCCAATATTCCTAGAATCTCTCCACTTTTTATGCTAATATGAACGTCTTTTAAAACCATCAATTCTTCTTTGAAAATCATAAAGCTTTTATGTAGTCCAATTATATTCATAATATCATTATTATCTTTTTTCATCATAATTTAATACACACTTCCCTATAAACTTTAATAATTTATCACTAATAAAACCTATTAATGAAATAACTACCATAGTTACAATTATCATTTCCGTTTGTCCTGTTATCCTAGAATCCATCATAACAGCTCCGATTCCCAAGTTTATTCCCGTAAGTTCTCCCAAAACGAGATACGCCCAAGATACTCCAAGACCTAGTCTCAATCCTGTAATAATCGAAGGAAATGCCCAAGGGAAAATAACCGTTGTATTTATCTTTATATGATTGGCTCCAAGCATTTGAGCTGCCATTATATATTCTTTGGGAGTTTCCAGTATTCCATATAGGGTATTTAAATATACCGGGAAAAAAGCCGCTAAAGCTATTAATAGAACTGTAAGGGTTTCTCCAATTCCAAACCATACCATAAAAATAGGCAACCACCCTATTCCAGGCACTGTTCTTATTGCATTTATTAATGGCTCTATTAACGATCTTAAAACCTTAACCCTCCCAGTAATAAACCCTAAAGATATCCCTAAAAATGTTGATATGCTAAATCCAATTATAACTCTTGTTATACTTGCCAAGGCATTAGCAACAAAGTCCCCTGAATAAATTGTAATATCATAGAATCCAAAAATAAAATCCAGAAAGTATTTTATAGTCATAATAAAGCTAGGCATAAGATAAGACTCAGTTCCAAAAACATCTGTTATCATGTACCAAACAAATACTATAGCTAACGGAATTACAAGTCCTAATACTCTATTTTTCATAATCTTCCCTTATATCCTCCACATACCTTGTAAAAAACATGGCTTCAATGTCTGGCACCTCTTCTATCATGCCCTGTTCTTTCATTCTTAATGATAACTTCTCTACCCGCTTTATATAATCTTTATCAATATCCCAAAACAAGTTGATATTCTCCATTGATAGCTTCAAAACATCTCTTTCTACTCCAAATTCCAACGATTTATTAACCCATGCCTCGTTATCATTATTTAGCCTAATGGTTGACATATAATGGGCATATACTAAGTTCTTTATAAGTTCTGGTTTTTCTTCTATTCTCTCCTTAGTAGTTATCATAACACTATTAATTGTTCCAAACCCCGTTTCCTCATTAGGATACAATAGAATTTCCCCATAGCCTTCAATTACTGCCATGGAAGGATATGGTTCTCCACTGTAAAAAGCATCTATATCTCCTCGTTTAAGAGCTTGACCCATGTCAAAAAAATCGACCCTTATTAACTCCACATCTTTTTCGGGACTTAGACCAGCTTTTCCCAATACTTCCAATAGCAACAAATGGTGCATTGTCCCAGGTACATATGCAATTTTTTTACCTTTAAGATCTTTAATTTCCCTTATTCCCGAATCTTTTTTTATAACGAGAGCAGAACATCCATTGGATAATCCAGCTAAAACAACTATAGGTTCTCCTTTAGCCCTTGCCGTAATTGCAGTAACTAAAGTGGAGCCACATATATCCAGGCTACTAGAAAGTAAAGCCATCTTCATGTCTCCAGGATTTGTAAAAGGAAGAACCTCGATTTCTTTATTATTCAAATAGTTTTCATAAAAAAAAGGTTGGATTGTTTGAGCCGTTTTCCAAGTACCTATTCTTAATGGCTTTTCATTAACAGTACAACCAACTATCGAAAACAATAAAATAAAAGAAATCATCATAGCAACCAGTCTTTTCATATCAGCTCTCTTTTCTGTATCACATTATATCCATTATTTTTAAATATTCTTTCGGCATCTACGGGAGTAAATCCATTCCAATCCGTGGTTAAAACATTAGAGTCATCTCTTGGAACAGCCCCCGTTTCCACAACTACAACATTTGCTCCCCATTTTACGGATTTTTCAGATGCTTTGTGCACACATATATCCTTAACATGATAATTTAAAGCCAGTCTTATTGCTGCTATTATCTGCGCTAACCTTCTTTCACTTAAAGCATCTAATTCGCCCAAAGGAGTTCCTTTCACAGGTATCCTCTGCATTGCGCCGGAAACAACAGCCTTAAAATCTGAAATATTATATAAGGCCTCTGCTATTTCTTCATTCCCATGTTCTATTCCTATGGGTTCAACTAAAGAAACAAGTTTTAGCTTTGATTTTTTTACATTCTTTAAGGTTTCAATCCTGTCATTTGGATCAAAACTAGTGTCCGTTCCTTCCCTTAGCCTAAGTGTATGATATGCGCAATCCACTCCTAAACCATAGAATTCTTCAGCTAACTCATCATTAAATTCTCCTATATTAATAACTAGCTCATATTCGCCTTTAACTTCTTTTCTAATTTTTTTGATTAGCGCTTTAAGTTTGAAAACACTATAGAATTGAGTTGTTCTTAAAACTATCCATCTTACATTTAACATTACGTAATTTCTTATTATACCTAAAATTTCATCTTGTGGTAATTCATAATTTTCTTTTACTATCCCCCACTTTTCACCCAGCGAACAGTAATTACAATTCATAGGGCATGGATGATAATCTATTCCCACTGCCCCCCATATATATGCATTGCCCTTAGTTACTTCCATTGCAAGTTCACCTGCTGCTTCGCCAAGAACATCACAATTCCTAGAAAGAGGATCTATTTCCAAAAGTTTAATAAATATTTCTTTATCCAAAAGTTCACCTTTGAAGGCCACTTTTTTAGCCATTTCAATTATTTTTAATTCTTCCATATTCATTACTTTATCGCCATTTTACCCTCTCCAATTATCTTTTCAATAAACACTTTGTATCCCTCTAGAGTATCTATCCATTTTACTAAACATTCTTTGCCCTTTTCAGTAATCGTATAATTCTTTTTAGCAGGACCCGTCTTTTCCATAATCCATTCACATTCAATCATTTCTCGTTCTTCCAGGGTTCTTAATGCCCTATATATTCCTGTGTTATCAACGCTTTCATCATGAAAAACTCCCATATTTTCAAGCTCCTTAATAATCATATATCCATGGGCTTCTTTTTTAGCTAAAATTATCAAAATGTTTGGTTGAATAAGTTTATCCAAAGTATAACCTTTACACGAACATTTCACCTTGTCATCTATTAGACCTAGTCCACTATTAGACATCATCCTACCTCCTTTTTTTCTAAGTATATCTTCCCCTAATATTTTTGTCAACAAAAAAGGCCTATTGGCCTATTTTGTTTGTATATTCACTTATATTCGATATCATTTCCTTACTTAATGAATAAGATGGATCTCCATAAGACTTCACGTTATCCTCATCACTTCCAATTTCCTTTAAAACATGATTCATATCTTCAATCAATACAAGTTCAGAATCATTTGCCGATTCATCAAGCAGCTTAGCATCATATTCTTTGACCTGTAAATCCTTTAAACCTTGAATGATTAATATAGGTATTTGTAGTTTGGCTATTTCTTGTTTAGGGTTATACTTCATCCAAGTTAGTAAAAATTCTTGATTTATCATATTAAACATAGGATCAATTTCTTCACCATTGGCTTTAGTCTCACCCTTTAAAAGTTTGTTGATTAAATCTATGTGATTAGCATACATATTTTCATCTACCATATATTGCTTAATCATGGTTTTCCCGATATTTTCTCCACTTCCTGCTATGGATATATATCCATCAACTCCCATCTCTTTAGCTGAAATCATTCCGATTAATGAACCTTGGCTATGTCCCATAATTACTACCTTTTCATAACCTAAAGCTTTCATTTCCTTTATGACCGCATTTAAATCATCAATAAAGTCATCAAACACAATGCCGCCTTCGTTATTAAAGGTCTCTAGGCTTTCACCTGCAGTTCTCTTATCATATCTAAAGGTTGATATCCCTTCCTTTTTTAATTCTTTTGCTAGCTGTAAAAACGAATCATTATCACCTTCAACAAGAGGTGTATTTCCATTCATATCTGTGGGGCCTGAACCAGCCACAAAAATGACCAATTTATCTTTTGAGGCATCTATCAATTTTCCGTTAATTGTGCCTCCATTTACTTCAATTTTCATATTTTTACCTCCATATGAAAGTATGGATATTCCTAATACCATTATTAACATTAGAGCTATATATACAATTATTTTTTTCATTTAACCCCTCACTATCTAGTAACCAAATCTAATCTTCTCATTCTGTAAATAGTTAACACATTTAATACCGCAATAACAAATACTGTTATAAATAGAGGAATTATTACTTCTTCTCTCATAGCATTACTTAATAAGATAGCTTCATCAAATAAACCCGATGGAAACCTATTACCATTTTCAAAAACCCCCGCAATAATATTACTTCCATATATTATAACCAAAGAGATTATGGCAGTTGAAATTGTGTTTTTTAAAAATGTTCCAACAAACAGTACAATACTTATTGCCATATAATAGAATATCCCTATATATACTCCACTTAGAATCACCGTAGTTATGCTAATATCATCCATTCCAAACAAAGCACCTGCATAGATATAATCCACTATAACCGCTATAACAATCATAATTATTGTATATATCCCATAAACTAAATTCTTTGCAATTACTATATCTTCTATTTTTTTATTGCTACATATTGGCAAAATCAACGTTTTTTCTTTTCTCTCTCCTGCAATTAATACAGCAGTAACTAATACTATAACAAGTGTACCTATTTCAAAGACATCACCCATAAAGCCTCTTAAACAATCTATTTGATTTGAAATAACCATTTGATTTAGCATTTCCTCTTCCATACCATCGAATTGTGATTTGAGTACTTCTGGTAAAATAAGCTTATTCATAACTGGATTTAATATAGAAAAGAAGAGTAGCACTGCCGCTATGGAAAGAAATCTATAGGTTCTAATACCTTCCAATATTTCTTTTTTTATTATAACTAACATTTATTCCTCCCCATCCGTTATCATCATATATATTTCTTCCAATGTATGTTTTTTTCTAACAATAGAATCCACCGGTGTCATTAATTTAGAGACAATACCATATATCTCATTTGACATATTAGCACCATCAGCTGTTATCAAGGTAATCTTCTTTTCATCCTTTGTAATATCCTTAACCCATTGCTCTTTATTAATTTCAATTATCTCATATGGGTCAGGAACCTCTGCAAAATTTATCTCAAAATTCGGTTCAGTATATTGATTCATTATTGTGCTTAAATCTGCCTCTTTAATCATTTTGCCTTCTCTAATTATCCCAACCTTATCGCAAACCTTTTCAACATCATCTAATATATGTGTCGAAAGAAAAATAGTCTTCCCTCTACTTTTAAGTTCTTTTATCATTCTCAATACATCTGATCTGCCTTCTGGGTCTAAAGCCGAAGAAGGTTCATCCAATAGAACTAAATCTGGATCATGTATTAATGCTACCGCCATACCAAGTCTTTGTCTCATTCCCCTTGAATATCCACCTATTCTTCTTTTAGCTGCTTTTTCAAGGCCAACCCATTCTAGCATTTCTTTTACTCGCTTTTTCGTATCTCCCTTATATTCACTGCCTATATAGGTCAAATACTCAGCACCAGTCATCCACGGATAAAATTTAGGTTCCTCTGGCAAATACCCAATCATTTCACTATTGATTTTTACTTCTCCTTCATTTGGTTTTGAAAGCCCTGCTAATATTTCTATTGTAGTAGATTTCCCTGCACCATTATGTCCTAAAAAGCCATACACATCATTGTCCAAAACATTAATTGAAATATCATCCAGCGCTCTAAACTTTCCAAAGGTTTTTACTAAATTATTAGTAATTATCATAGTTGTCCTTCTTTCTGCCAAGCATTAAAAACAATATTGGGCCAACTAGATTTACAAATATCACAATTACTATCCAAAGACCCTTATTAAGATTGTCGACACCGTCCTTGAATATTTTAACTAGTGAAAAAACAACTAAACCCAAATTCAATAATAATAGCGGTAATATTATTACCATATACTCCATTAACTGTTCAATCTCATAAATATTATTCATAAAAAACACCTCCCTTGTATGACTTAATCATACCAAGAAGGCAAGTAATATGATAAGTGACCCTAGTAATTAATTAGTCACTATTTTTTTTAAACCTCAGTCCTACCTTATAACGGTTGTTATCTCCTAATTTCGAATATATCTCGCTTATATAGTTTTTAACAGTACCTTCACTAAGAAAAAGTTGTTCCGCTATCTCCCTATTATTATGTCCCTCCCCTATGAGCTTTCCTATTTCAATTTCCCTTAGGGATAATTCATCCAAATCATTTTCTTTAAAAGCATAATCCGAATCAAGTCTTTTAGCCGATATTCTTTTAGCTAGCATATTAGCAACTTTCGAAGGTAATATAAAATCGCCATTATATGCATCCTTAATTGCAGAAAGAAGATGCTTCCCCTCGATATCCTTTAGTATATATCCATCAGCACCAGCAGCTAGCGCTTCAACTATTAGCTCTTCTTCATTAAACGTCGTTAATACCAAAATTGCCACTTTATCACTTACAGCTTTAATTTCTTTTGTAGCCTCTATTCCATTCATTGTGGGCATTCTTATATCCATGAGAATTACATCAACTAAAATTTCATCGAATTTATCAACTGCCTCATTACCATTGCAAGCTTCCAATGTTACCGTATATTCATTGTTTAAGTTTATAATTGTTTTTAAACCTTCTCTTAAAATTGATTGATCATCCACTAGCATCACTTTAATCTTATCCATTAAACCTCACCTTTTAATAAATCAAATTCCACACTAAGCTTATATTCTCCTTTAAATACACCATATTTGAGTTTGCCGTATAAACTATTCACATTATCTTGCATTTGAGACAATCCGAATCCTGGCTCAATTTTCTTTGGGACACATCCATCATTGGTAACTTCCACATAAACCTTATCTTTACCAGCTTTTACAAGAATATCTATTTTATTACATTTGCCATGTTTAATAGCATTTGTTATTGATTCTACAATAATATAAAAGGTTGTTTTTCTATATTTCGAAGGAATTAAATCAGTATTTAAAAGCTCCACATTAACAGTAACCCTTGTAATTTTTTCTACCCTTTTCTGTAATTCATATATTTTTTCATCAAAGGTTTCATAATAGTCATCCCTTAAAGATCTAACTGATATTCTAAGTTCCTCAAGTGCTTCCTTTACTTGATCTTTAACTATTAAAACCCTATCTTTTAATTGATCTTCTTCGCTCATTATCATCATGATAGCTTCAAGCTGAACAAGGGCAGTTGTAAGTTGATGCCCAACAGAATCATGAATTTCCCCTGCCATTCTATTCCTCTCTTGTACAATGGCTAATTTTTCAAGTTCCAACATCTGAACTTTTTGCTCCGCTAATAATTCAATGTATTCATTCTTTTGGGTATAAAAATTCTTTGCCATAAATCCCATGCCCATAACTATTCCATACTGAATAATGGCTATGAATATCACAATAACAGCATTCCCTATGGTAGGCGGGCCTAATTTCATTAAGTATACTGTAATATATACTGCAAAACTAAATATGGAAAATGGTATTGAGTATTTAATACTCATATCTATAATAACATCTATATTAATAATGAGGATTAGCCACATGGCAACGGCGGATATAGTCATTAGACCCAATGGAATAACTGTAAGAAGTTCAACTATAGGAAGTATTAAAAATATTCTAGGACCTATATTATTTGCAAAGTGTTGATACACTTCAATAAATATAAATATTGCAAGCCAAAAAGAAAGTTCAAGCCATCTTTCAGAGTTTTCCCAGATAACATATATAGTTATTAGAGATATTAAAACAGCATATGAAACATGTAAACTTCTAAATACTTTTTTGTCTAAAAGCTGATAGTTTAATTCATTCATTCTTCTTTCTCCAAGAAAACTTTGTGAACAGATATGAAATAGGCAGCATCTGTAAAGTTATTTCAAGTAAGCCTATTAAGGGAGTGCCAACCCTTAGATTAGTATATAATAATCCTTCTATAGACCTTGGGCCTGTAATAACTGCAACTATACCCGTAAGAGCCCATAAAAGTCCAAACAACTTCAGTCACCCTTTTTCAGTATTAAATATTATCTCTCTAAAGGAATATATTACATCACTTCATGTTCCTCAAAAACAGTAAAGTAATCTGTTATAAGCATAAAAATAATTTCAAAAAATAAGTATGCCATAACATATAAATCGTAAACCTTTTTAAAACCATTTAATATTATTATAATTCATATATAGTTCCTCCCTTTTATAATTATAAATAAAAGCTTAATAATATAATAGTAACTATAGTAATATTAAAGTCATATTTATAATACCACACAGAGAACTTCCTTGTCATTGTTTTATACTTACTAAATGCATGTTATAATTATACTGTAAATGAATTTAATACAAAGTTAAAAATATAATATACTAATAAGTGATATAATTTATAAAAGAGGTGTTTTATGTACGCGGTAATTGATATAGGTTCTAATACAATTCGTTTATCATCTTTTAATAAGATTGAAGAAAACTTGGAGCTTCTTTTCACTAAAAAGGAAAGTGCCGGTCTCGCTCAGTTCATAGATGATAGCAACAACATGAGTGACGAGGGTATCGAAAAAGCAATTTCCACTCTAAAAGAATTCAGCACATTAGTAAGTAACGTTAAATTTAAAAAAATTTATACCTTCGCAACGGCTGCCATAAGAAATGTTAACAATTCCGAATATGTAGTTGACTGCATTGAAAAAGAAACCGGCTTAAATATAGACATACTTTCCGCCTCTGAAGAATCAAGTTATGCTTATATAGGCGCAAACAAAACACTCAACATAGATGAAGGTTTAATGTTTGATTTAGGTGGAGGCTCAACCGAAATAGTAATATATAAAAATGGTAAAATCAGATATGAGGTTTCAATACCATTTGGCTCTTTAAATATATATAATAGGTATGTTAATAAAATATTGCCCACTAAAAAAGAGTCCACAAGGATAAAAAAAGCGTTTCTCGAAGAGCTAAAAAAAATTGATTATAAAAACATGGATGTAAATATAGATCAAATATGCTGTGTTGGCGGTTCCTCCCGTGCTTGCTTGCAAATCATCAATAAATGGAACGATTTACCCAATGCTAATTCAACTTTTAATTCTAAAGCGCTCAAGGAAGTTCTAGATTGTGTATTAGATAATAAAATAAATGGTATACATTATTTACTAAAAATAGTCCCTGACAGAATCCATACTATAATACCTGGAATAATAATAATTAATGCCATTTCAGAATACTTTAACTGTAATGCAATGATTGTTTCTAAACATGGTGTTAGAGAAGGTTTTTTATACCATAACTTATTCAAGGAGTGAAAATGGGTAATATTGATTTAAATTTAAAATACACACAAAACCGTGAATTATCATGGTTAAAATTTAATGAAAGAGTTTTAAATGAAGCAACCGATTCAACCGTCCCTCTTTTGGAACGTTTAAATTTCATCTCCATATACCAAGCTAATTTGGATGAATTTTTCATGATTAGAATTGGTTCACTATTTACACTAAAAGAAATGGAAAAAGGTAAACACAGTCATGACCCACGTAGCGGATACACATATAAGGAACAAATAGATAAAGCTTATTTGCGTATTCACGTATTGAATAACAAAAAAGACGAAATATATAACGATGTAACTAATAAGCTTGCAATATACGGTATAAAAAACTGTAAACCCGCCGAATTAAAAAAAAAAGAATATATTGAAATTAAATCATATTTTACTAATAATGTATTGCCGATTCTTTCTCCTCAAGTGATAGATGCCCATCATCCTTTTCCTCATATACTAAATAAAAGACTGCATATTGGAGTCAATATTAAAAAGAAAAAAAACAATATAATTGGTATTATCCCTATTCCTGATTCCCTACCACAAATATATGTTTTGAAAAACTTAGAATCCATCAAGTTTGTTAATATGGAAAACTTGATTTTGGAATTTGCCGATTCAGTTTTCTCCTCTTATGAAATAGAGGAAAAAGTATATTTCTGTTTAACTAGAAATGCTGATATTAACTTAAGTAGTGATGATGAGAGTTTTGATATACCTTATGATTTAAGGAAAAGAATAGAACAATTATTAAAAGAAAGAAATCGAATGCAAGTAGTTAGAATTGAAATTTCAAGTGAAATAAGCAAATCGTTCAAGGATTTTTTACTTACAAATTTTAAAATTTATAATCATCAGGTATTTATTTCAAAAGCTCCCATGAACTTGACTTATACTTCATCTCTAATTAAATATTCTAAAATTAAAAATATGTTAGATTTAATATATTCTAAACATTCTCCTAGAGTATATTCAAATTTAAATTATAGGAAATCACTAATAAGTCAAGTTCTAAAAAAAGACGTATTATTGTCATATCCTTACGAATCAATAGAAACCTACATTCGTTTGATAAAGGATTGCGTCTATAATGAATCCGTTATCTCCATTAAAATAACCATCTATCGTTTGGCAAGCTCTGCTAAAATAGTTGATTATCTTTGTATGGCTTCAGAAAATGGTAAGCAAGTTACCGCTTTAATTGAACTTAGAGCTCGTTTTGATGAACAAAACAACATCAATTGGTCTGAAAGATTGGAAAAAGCAGGTGTAAACGTACAATACGGTTTTGATAAATATAAAGTGCACTCTAAAATATGTTTAATAACATTAAAACAACACGGAGAAATTAAATACATTACTCAAATTGGAACTGGTAATTACAATGAAACTACAGCAGCTTTATATACCGATCTATCATTAATTACTGGCAATCAAGAAATTGGCAAAGATGCCTCAGAATTTTTTAAGAATATGGAATTGTGTAAAATGGAAGGAAATTATAGCACCTTACTCACATCTCCAAATCAATTAAAAAAGAAAGTAATCAAATTAATTAAGGAACAAGAGATCTTAGGGGAAAAAGGTATTATAAAAATCAAAATTAATTCTATAACTGATACTGATATCATTTTTGCTTTAAAAAACGCATCATGTGCTGGAACAAAAATTTTTTTAATTGTCAGAGGTATATGCTGTATCTTACCAAAAGTACCCAATGCTACTGAAAATATTTCCATATCTCAAGTGATTGGCCGATACTTGGAACATTCTAGGATATATAGTTTCGGTTATGGCGATAATAATAAGATGTATATCTCTTCTGCTGATTTTATGACTAGAAATACAGAAAATCGAGTAGAAGTAGCCGCTCCAATTTTTGATAAAACTTGTAAAGATAAACTCAACCGTATCTTTGAAGCAATAGATATGGATAATACTAAAGCACGTGATATGAATCATTTGGGTGATTTTAATAAAAGGGTTGTTGATAAAAAAATATACGATTCTCAAAAAGAATTAATTTATGATTCTGAAAAGGTAAATCTACTTACGATGGGAGAAAAAAATAACGAAAATAATTTATCTTCACCAAGAAAGCTTTTGTTAAAATTCAAGGAACTCTTTGGAAGAGGACTTTAATATATTAATTGTTTTCTTTAAATATACTTTTGAAATTTAGAAAAACAAAATATGAGGAAATATAAGAAAAACATCAAGGAAATCACTTTGTAGATAAATTCAAGGCAATCTTCTTTAGTTAATTTTTTCATATGGGCTAGCAATGTTGAAAAGATTTGCAAGTTGCCAAAATTTTGTCCAATTCAGTAAACTCCAATAATACTAATGTTAATATTTTTTAAAAATCAAAAATTCAATGAATTTCATCTAATCTATTACAATACAGTTTTCAAGTCACACTCATTCAGCTTGAAAATTCTTAAAACTTTTTTAAAATCCTACACCTGATAACATGCATGATATAAGGGTCCAATCTAGTAACTAACCTCTTTCTTGTGGTAGCAAAAAAAATCAATTGATAAAAAACATATCTATTGTCACAAACCAATTTGAAGAGTGTAATTAATTACCTTTCTGTAGAAAGATTGTAAGAAATAAAATCTTCAGGAAAAAAATCAATAATAAATCACTCCTGATTAGCCATAACTTGATTTTTGCCTTTTTTCTTAGCTTCATACATAAGTTTATCTGCTCTATTAACTAGTTGAATTGCATTTTCATTTTTGTATAAAACCACACCTATGCTTATAGTAACATTGAAAATTTCAGGCTCAAATACTAAATTTTCAATATTTTTTCTTATCCTTTCAGCAATTCTTTCAGATTGTTTTTTCGTAATACTAGGCATAATGGCTAAGAACTCTTCCCCGCCATATCTACCTACTATATCATCATCTCTTAAGCTATTTTTAATTACTTCTGCGACCTTTTCAATTACTTCATCGCCTTTAGGATGTCCATACTTGTCATTTACTTTTTTAAAGTTATCTATATCCATCATGGCTACAACAAAACCATTTTTTTTTGAATTTGCTATGGTTTCATCTAAAACCGCAAAAAGCGACTTGTGGTTAAGACACCCAGTTAGCGAGTCCTTTTCAGCTAATTCTTTAAGTTGTTTTGTCCTTATTTCAACTTCTTCTTCAAGTTCTTTTTCTCTTTTATAGTTATACCTATTTTTACTGATATTAAATGATGTGAACACTATTAGTATTAACCCTACGAAAAAAACAAGGGTTATCAACCATAAAATATTTCTTGAACTATTAAATATAACATCATTATCCATAGTAAAAACAGCATAAATTTCTCTCTGAGATATGTCTTCATCAAACAATATTTCTTGAGAATAATAATATTTATCTTTTTGATACAGTGAACTTTCTATTAAAGTTTGCCCTTCAATAATTCTTTTTGTTGATTCTTTAAAATCTTCTCTATTTTTAAAACCATCACTTAATATAAAATCGGTATTTTTATGGGCTACTATATAGCCTCTTTCATCAGTCAAAAATACATAACCCGTTTCACCTTCTAGATTAGTCTTTAAAAATCTTTCAATTATTATATCCACTTTAAGAGCTAAAAACGCTGCCCCTATTATCTCATCATTGTTTTTAATAGGCACCAACATTACGATTATTGGTCTTTCTCTTTTATCGCTAGAATGCACTTCGCTAATGAAATAATTATTTTCTTTAAATGCTTCTTCAATATATGGCATGGTATCATGTCTTTGCCCTAAAGTATATCCATCTAAACTATCCATAAAAACCGTATTGCTTTCAATTTCTATAATGCTTCCATCAATATTTAATTTGATAACTTCATCATTATTTAATACTATCCCAACATTTTCATTGTAATCATATTTTTCATACATTTCATTTAGGAATTCTGTAGCCTCGTCCCTTTTATTTATATCATAAGGATTAACACAAGCTTCAATAATAATATCCGCTTCTGCTATGTACTCTGCCGTTTTTGATGCATCCTCTATCCAACATGAAACAGACTCCTCTGTATGAGAGGTAACATATTTACTAATATTTACAAAACTTTGAAGATCAGTTTCTCTTGCTTTTCTATAAACCACATAATCAAAAACAAGCAAAACCAGTAATACTATGATTATTAACTTTGCCAGTATTGCCCATAAATCAATTTTTTCATTAAAATATCTTCTCATAAATACACTACCCTTTATTAAGATATTTTAATTATAACTGTGTTTTTACAAGATATCAACCTAATCTCTTTTTTATTGTTTTACTATAACCATTTGTAAACCCATATTTGCGCCTTAATTCATTTTCAATAAATCGAAGAAAAGTGTCCTTAGTTTTATCATTTAATTATAGAGTGCCTAGTAATACATAGGTAATATTTGATACTTTTCTATAAATGAATAATCCATCTATATTATTATACATTATTATTGTCTTTAATACTTTTAAACAGTAATATAAAGCATGTTAATATAATTATGTCAGCTATAACAAATATTCCAGTTTCCAAAGCTGAGAAATATGAATTTTGAATAAATTGGTTTATGGTCATTGCAAGAATCGATATCCCCAGCATTAAAGCCTTTGTTATAACCATAGGGCTAAGAAGATATCCCATGGATGTTTGTTTTTTTAATGATATACCACCAACTATGGCCAATGGTATAAATAACCCAAAGTCAAGGGCTTGTATCACCAAAGTAGTATAATGTTCAAGACCCAGTGGTAAGCCACCAAGAAAATATGGCTTTATTCTACCAATCCACATAAAAGCAATCATTATACCCACTATAATTTGGAAATTCCCCAAAAGCCTTGTGGGGGTTTTCTCCTTATAATATTTTTTTATATTTGTGTAATCTATTTCCCCAATGGCGATAATTAAGGCTGTTATGCTAAGAGACACAATTGCAACATAAACAAAGAACAGTTGGTTGAAATTGCTTAAAAAAACATATGAAGTATATGTATATACAAAATATGCTATTAGACCTAAAAACAAAAACTCCCCCTTTAAAGTTTTTCTATTAACCAAAGAATAAATAAGAGTAGGAACCCCAACAATTAAAGTAATAAAATCTTGTGCTTTTGCCTGAAGCGCAACAGATACTGAATCATATCCATATAGTCCCTTTCCATATAGTTCAATAAGTTCACCCCTTACTGATACAAACATCAACTCTCTATCTATTGCTCCATTTAGCAATAATCCTGCCAATGTAGCAAGAATAGATAAGCCTATTATTGCTACACATATAACATTAATTCTTCTACTCATTTTTTCTCCAAACTACTAAAAATATTATTTTTAAGTGCTTTAATGAGTTTCTTTTTATAGTTATCATCAACACTTTCTTGCGTCATTTTAAATGCAAACCCAAATATAGTTGTCCATATAATTTGGGACGTTAACTCAACATCCACTTTTCGATAAATTCCTTGAGACATGCCATCATTAAGATTTTTAACGATCATTCCAATTGCCTTATCACTATCTTTTGCTCCTTGATACAAAAGACTAGTTTTCTCTCTAATTAAGGTATTATTACTATTCATTATTTCTTTGTATTCCAATGAATTCTTTAAAACCGCCTCAATATATGCATCTATTGAATTATCAAGAATTTCTCTTGCATTCCCATCTCTATTAAGTTCCTCACCCACAGCCATAATTATATCTTGATACCCCATGTTAAATATGCAATTTATGATCTCCTCCTTATCTGAAAAATAATGATACACTATCCCTGGTGAATAACCCATTCTATTTGTTATCCTTCTAATGGAGACTTTATCAAGGCCATCATCTTTTATTATCTTTTTAGTTGTTTCAAGTATTATTTCCTTTATATCTTCATGATTTTTCATCTTTTTCTTATTTGCCATAAGTCCTCCAAATAATTAAACAGTGTTTAATTTATAACATAATTTTTAATCCTTGTCAAACATAATTTAAGGCCCTCCATTATTACGGAAGTTAGGCCGAAGACAACCTGACTTTATCAAACATTTATAAAGTTGGCCTTTAAGGACCCCAAAATTGTCATCTTCATATTAAAGTCACAAGTTCTAGACTATCCGCAGCTATCTAAACAATACTTATCTTCTACTATGTCGTAAATGAAAGACCAATCTAATACACTATCAATATTTCTAAGTAAATAATTTTCTGGAACTATTTGGTTTAAAAATAGCATTTTAATTTGATTTTTCCTATTTTCTGGGTTTAATTTTGTTAACAATGCTATTACAAATTTCAAAATCATACCATAAAAACAGCTGAGAACATTAATATTAATAGAGTTTTGCACATTCTTAATTTTTGTTTCCTGTCTGCAAGAACTCATTGATTTCTTCTATATTGCAATTTTAATGATTTCAATGTAAAATTAGTAAAACTATTGGAGTTTATTATGAAGAAAAAAGCATTAATGATATTTGCAATATTTGTATTTATAGTTCTTTTCGTAAAGGGCATTGATGTTACCAGCAAATATGAAATGAATATATTTGACTATATCAAATATTCTATGCCTCTAAACGCAGAAGAACGCGAATATTTAAAAGAAAATGATATAGTCTACGGTATCGATATTAAAGATGCCCCATTTTCTTATGTTTTAAAAGAAACTAAACAAAACAAAGGAATACTTGTAGATTATTTCAATCAACTATCTGTTACATTGGAAAAAGAGTTTGCTGGTGTCACTTATGAAAACTATGATTTAGCTAAAAGCTTAATCGATAACGAAATTAATGCAGCAGTTATAAGTAAAGGAATACATAAAGAAGAAGTCTTTTTGTTCACTGAGCCTCTATTTACATCGCACAGCAAGATTTTAGTTAGAAACGAATCAGAATTTAATCAATTGAAGGATGTAGAAAACATAAAGATAGCAGTCGTAACTGGTTCTATTACACATCATTATGCAAATGAATTTTTCAAAGATAATAATAGTGTTGATCTGATTCTAACCAATGATTTAGATGAATGCCTTTATTTATTAGGGCTAGGACAAGTAGACGCAATAGTTGGTAACGAAACAAAAATCGCGTATGAACTAAATCAAGCTATAAAAGATAAAAAGTTCCGTTTTATAAATGATTCAATTTATTCCGAAGACATTTCCGTTGCTATAAATAAAAATGATGAAATATTATATAGCATAATCAATAAAGGCATATTAGAATTGAAAGAAAACAATCAGTATCTGCACATCCATTCCAAGTGGTTTGGTAGTTTTATGCCAGAGGTTAGGGATATATCAGATTATAATTATATGAGTAATATAATAATCTTAATTCTAGCTATTGTATTTGTCTTAGGAAGTTGGAACCATGTTATTTCAACTAGAGTTGAAGAACGCACAAAAGAACTCAATGAAAGTAAAAATGAACTTAGAGATGTTATAGATTCATTGCATGATGGCATTATAGTTTTCAACGATAAAGGTATCATCCAAGAATGTAACAACTCTTTTATTGAAATTTTAGGAATAAGTAAAAAAGAATTATTAGATTCTGATTTTTACTCTCTTGAGAATCTCAAACCATATATTTCACACATAAATGAAGACGAACCTTTTTCACATGGGCCAAATTACTATCTAGTAACACAACGAAGGCTCGACACCCTAACCCATATGAATTTATTCATAATAAGAGATTATACCGAAAGATATAAGCATGAGTTCATAAATCGTCAAGATGCTAAAATGATTGCAGTGGGGGAATTATCCGCAGGACTTGCTCATGAGATCAGAAATCCTCTAGGCTTAATAAAAAACTATCTATTTGTATTAGGCAATAAACATGAAGACGAATTCAGTATTCATGCAATATCGGTTATAGACAATTCTGTTAAGAGAATACATGCTTTAATTAATAACTTGCTTAATTTTTCAAAGTTATCCAGGAAAGAAAACAGAAGCGTAGATATAAGCAAAACATTGGAATCAATATTATTACTTGAAGAAAAAAACTTAGAGGACAATAACGTAAAGTTAGAATTAGACAAACCGGCAAATCTCCCTATAAGTGTTTTACTAAATGAAGATGTATTGAAGTTATCTATTATTAATCTTATTAATAATAGCATTGATGCTTTTACAGATTTTGAAATCGCCAATAGAAAAATCGTATTGAGTTTAAGCTTCAATGATGATGTACTAAACATCAAATTTAAAGATAACGGAAAAGGAATTGAAGAATCAAACATTGAAAAAATATTCAATCCTTTCTTCACGACAAAAGATACAGGTACTGGCTTAGGGTTATACATTCTAGCATCTGAGCTAAGAGCAATCGGGGGGAAAATAGAATGCGAAAGTGAAATAAACAAGGGAACGAAATTCACAATAAATATCCCTATAAAAGGAGTATCAAATGAAAAATAAACAAGCATATAAAATAATAATTGTAGATGATGAAATAGAATATCAGAATATCACATCTTTAATACTAGAAAATGAAGGCTATAAAACGGAAACATTTTCAAATGGTGTAGATGCACTCGATTATATGGAAAACAATAATGTTGATTTGGTAATCACTGATCTAAAAATGCCCAAGATCTCCGGATTGGAACTAATTAAAGAAATAAAAATGAAAAACAACGATACTGATGTACTTGTAGTAACAGCATTTGGAAGTATAGAAAGTGCAGTGGAAGCAATGAAAGTTGGGGCAGCTGAATATTTTATTAAAAGCGATGAACCTGCGGATTTGTTGATAAAAATAAATCGTTTAGCAAAACTAAAACGACTTGAAAGAAAGAGCAATATATTACTTAAAAAGCAAAACTCTCCAGACTTTTTTCTAAACACAAAAAGCAAAAGCTACCAAGATATTATTACTATGTGTAATAAAACAGCAAATTCAGGAATCAACATTTTATTACTAGGTGAATCTGGAGTCGGCAAAGAAGTAATAGCAAACTACATACATAAAATAAGTAACAGATGCAACGAGCCCTTTGTTCCTGTAAACTGCCAGGTTTTTCCTGAAGGTATTATAGAGTCCGAGCTATTTGGACACGAAAAAGGCTCTTTTACAGGAGCCATCGACAGTAGATTAGGTAAATTTGAGGAAGCAAATTATGGTACACTTTTTCTTGATGAAATTTGCGATTTGCCCATGTCAACTCAAGGGAAACTTTTAAGATCTTTGGAAACAAAAAAAATAAGCAAGGTTGGTGGAAACAAAAGCATAGATTTAGATGTAAGATTTATTTCTGCTACAAACAAATCTCCTTTCATTGAAATTGAAAACAAAAAATTTAGGGAAGACTTACTATACCGGATAAATACACTTACTATAACTATACCCCCACTTCGGAAAAGGAAGGAAGACCTTCCTGGTCTCATCGCCTATTTTATTAATAAAATTGAAACAGACCAAAAGAAAAAAATAGTAAAAGTAGACGATAGTGTAATGGATTATTTGCTTAAATATGATTATCCAGGTAATATAAGAGAATTAAAAAATATAATCGAAAGACTCGTAGCTCTTAGCGATGACGGAATAATAACAAATAATGAATTATTCTTACAAAAAAGCAGCAATTGCTTAGAAAGCATATTTGACCCTGAAAAAGAACTTCGGGATGCAAGGGCAGATTTTGAAAAAGCTTTTATAATAGCTTCCATGGAAAAATGTGACAACAAAGTAAGCGAATGTGCCAAAAAACTAGGTATAACACCTAGGCAACTAAGAAATAAACTTGAGCAATATAGTATATCCAAATCCAATTAATCAACCAACGGAAAATTATTTCCGCTTTACCGGAAATAATTTTCCGTTTTTTAATGTGATTACTCCCCTCTTTTTTAGTTCTTTATATCCAGCTTTGATATATGGGTATTTATAACAGATTAAATATCAAATAAAAACTGGCATGTAATTTGCTATCTATATGAGCAAGTAATTTATTATAGAAAGGACGAAAAAAAATGAAGAAATTATTGATTCTATTATTGGCACTAGCAATGTGCCTGGCTACATTTACATCATGTGGCAGTTCATCCGACGATTCAGATGATTCAGATGATCCTATCGTGATTAAGATTGGCCATACTGATTCATCACAAAGATCCACACACACATGGAGCGTTTGGTTAGGTGAGTACCTAGAAGAACAGGCCCCTGGAAGATTCGAAGTAGAAGTATATTCAGATGGTCAATTAGGAGACTCTCCTGACTTAGTAGCAGGACTTGGTCTTAATACTGTAACAATGGTATTTGATTTATCTTCAATCTTTACTACTGTTGCAGGACCTGCATCAAGCTGCATTGATTTACCTTACCTATATCCTTCTTATGAAGATTGGGTAGCAGGTACTTTCGAAAACGGCGGTTTAGAATTATTCAATGAAACTATCGAGGATTCTGATTTCTATTGTATCGACATGTACTACAATGGAATGAGACAAGTTATCTCTAGAGATAAATTCTATCATTCTTCAGATGACTTAGATGGACAAAAAGTACGTATTTCCCAAAATGATCTAAACGTTTCAATGTGGAAAGCAATGGGCGCAAATCCTACACCTATGGCTTGGGGCGAAGTTGTTACAGCATTGTCTCAAGGTCAAGTTAACGCACTAGACCACTCACTCGGTGTATTTAACGACTTTAACTTCCATGAAATCGCACCTTATGTTACTTTGACTAACCATGCATCTTCTCCGTTCCCTGTAGTATGTTCAAAGTCTTGGATCGAGTCACTAGATCCTGCAGACAGAGAAGTGCTAGAAGAAGGAGTACACCAAATGTGTGCAGCTCAAAGAGACGAAGAAAGAGCTAAAGAAGCAGATTATTTAGAAAGATTTGAAGCAGAAGGCGCAGCAATTGAAGAATTAAGCGAAGAAGAAGTAGCAGCATTTATAGAAGCAGTTCAACCTGTTTATGACGATATGAGAGCAGAAATTGGCGACGAATTAATGGACAAATGGTTAGCTACAGTTCCTGAATAAATTATTAAAAAAAAATCATTAATAATATCGGGGGCCTTTAGGCCCTCGATATTATAACTATTAAGGGAGGCTATTTTGTTAAAAGGAAAGAGCAAATTTATTGCAAATGTGAATAAAGCAGAAGACATAAGTCTAGTTGTTATGTTTGCAATTATGGTATCAGTAATATTCTTTCAAGTTATCATGCGTTATCTGTTTAATAATTCATTATCATGGTCCGAAGAGTTAGGTAAATTTTTTTTCGTATGGATATCTTGGCTTGGAATAAGCATAGGCCAAAGGCGTAATGAACACATTAAAATAACCTTATTTATTGACCGCTTATCTGATTCAGGGCAAAGGATTTGTGAAATAATTACAGACATCATATTATTAATAATATGTTCAATAACTATTTATTATGCTGTTTTGCTTGTACAAAGTCAAATTAATGTACCATATGCAGGTATTAAGATTAGCACTTCATGGGGATATCTATCACTTGTTTTAGGTTGTAGTTTTATGGCTCTTCGCTTGATAGAAGGAGTTTATACAAACATTAATACTTTATTAGAAAAGCGCAGAAAGAAAATACCGGAAGGAGGTAACAACTAATGACAGTAGCTGTATTATTTATTGCATTAACTGTTCTCCTTATGGTTGGAGTACCCGTCGGTTTCGCTATAGGCGGCGCAACTATGCTTTCAATGTTTTTATGTTCTGATCTGAACATGGTAATAAACGCTCAATATGGTTATAGTGGTATATTCTCATTTACCGTAATGGCTATTCCATTCTTTATGTTAGCAGGGCTAATAATGTCAAATGGTGGAATTGCGAAGCGTATTGTAACCTTTGCATCAGCACTAATAAATTTTGTTAACGGTGCTATCGGTTGTGTTACCGTAATAGCTTGTATGTTCTTTGGTGCTCTTTCAGGGTCAGGTATGGCTACAACATCTGCAATAGGCGGTATGATGATACCCGAAATGAAAGAGAAGGGATATGACCCTGCTTATGCAGCTACAATAGTATGCTTCGGCGGAATCATCGGCCCTATAATACCTCCTAGTTTATCGTTCGTATTATATGGAGCTTCAACAGGAGTATCAATTTCACAACTTTTTCTAGCGGGTATATTACCAGGAATACTTATAGGAATAATATTTGTAATAGCTAATATTATAATTTGTACTAAAAGTGGTACAGACTTAAGAAAACAAAACAAAGACAAAGTCAGTGTTCCTTGGCGTATATCAATGGTTAACAGATTAAAGGAAATCGGAAAAGCTACTAAAGATGGTTTTTGGGCACTATTATCACCAGTTATTATACTTGGAGGTATATATTCTGGAGTATTTACACCAACAGAAGCAGCTTGTATTTCAGTGGTATATTCAATAATAATTAGTATCTTTGTATATAAGGATATAGATTTTAAAGGATTATATGATGTATTTCTTGACACTTCTGTATTAAACGGTATAACATCATTTTTATTAGGATACTCAACTGTATTCTCAACATTTATGACTTTTGAAAGAGTCCCACAAATGATTACAGAATTCTTAACTAGTGTTTCTGATAATCCATATGTTGTATTGATGTTTGTAAACATAATACTTTTAATCGTGGGATGTTTCTTAGACACGGTTCCGGCAATTATAGTTATGGCTCCTATGCTAATGCCTACAGTTGAAGCATTAGGTATAAACCCTATACACTTCGGTGTAATCATGGCAGTTAACTTAGCCTTAGGACTTTGCTCTCCTCCATATGGATGCAACCTATTTGTAGGAGCTGCAGTTGCCAAAATAAAAATGGAAAGTATGTTTAAGTACATAATGCCATTATTCTTAGTCGGGTTAATCGCCCTCGCAATGGTAACATTTATACCTTGGTTATCACTAGTATTTATAAACTAATCGAGTATATGGAAAATCGATTAATTTCTCCGAACTATCACACCACCGTACTTACCTTCGGTATACGGCAGTTCAATTTCATACTAAATACGATCTAACCGCTAAAAGTCTAGTAGAAATACTAGACTTCTTTTATTGAAAATCAAATTAGATAATACTAAAGCATAAAATTTCTTCGGCTTACTCAAATCAGAATTCTAATCAATTGAACAATTCATATATTTATTACTATAATAAGGGGTTTAAACATAATTTAAAAGGACTGAGTCCTTTGCAATATGATGTGACCCCAATTAGTTAAACTTTATAGCGAAACACTTTTTATATTGTTTCGCTATTTCTTTATGCAGCTAAGAAGTTAAGCCTATATTCAACAGGGCTCATCCATCAAATCGCAGAGCTTTTTAAATGTTTAATCTAACCCATAGTTACTTATCTTTGTTCTTTGCACTTCTAATACTTTCTGACATTAGCTATTTTCTCCTTCTAATTATAGCTCTAACCAGAAAATAGACTACCACAGCAATAATAATTGCATTAAATATCCACGGTCCTTGAAATGAAAACATTGAAAAGTTCATAAACAATCTCCTTAATATATTTTATTGCCTGTACCACTAATTAGTATAAGCATTTTTAACGTATTTCCGTAATAACCTTCATTTTTTATATCTTTATTAATAATATAATTGTATATTTTATCATACCATAATTGTTCTTTAGCTACAGATGCACTGATTAGCAATGGGGCAATAAACGCTAGACTTTCATAATTGGAATTTGGCAAAGGAGTTCCCACTTCACCATTTGTAATATAATATCCTGCATTAAATTCTCTAGGATTTTCTTTTGTTTTTGTCTTTGCCCAATTGGCAAAGGACAATAAATATTCATCGTATTTGTTATCTTTATTATATAAAGAATACTCCCCAACTCTAAATGATGTTCTGCATGCATTATAGCTGAAATCTCCATCATTTGCATTTTCTAGTTGTTTATCTATGGCTGGCACATATCCTTCTTCTGTATTTAATATAAAGTTAGGTATAAGTCCAGTACCTTCGCTATAATCCATAAACATAGTATTTAGTATTTTATCTGTTTCATTTATCACATCTTGCCATACATTTTCATTATCCGTATCAATTTTTTTGAATTTGTATAAAGCTTCCATGATAAAATCAGAACTTCTAATTAAGTCATCATGCTTAAAATACTTTAAAACACTATCTCCTATATATAAATAATTATTCTCAGAAATCATATTTTCTCTAAAAGCTGTTACTATATCCTTAGCTATATCAATATAATTAAACTCGCCATCAGAACCCCATAATTCGTCTGCTAGTATCAAAGAATATGCAATATCAATATCACCATCAGTTGCACTGTTGGCACTTTCAATACTATTAACATAGCCTTCCTCATCAAATACCATCTTCCAGCACATAAATGCATCTATGACCGGTGAACGGTTTTGATTATAGAATTTTACAAAATCATCGAAATCTTTTCTATATATATAATTATTTTTTGAGTCAAGATTTGCCATGTTAACTAGTATTAACATACCATATCCATGTGCTTCCGAAACGGTAGCAGTATTATCTTTATTTTCTTCATCAGCTTTCCAATAAACATACTTACCACCGTTATTAGTGTCTTCTCTTATATATTTATTATACCAAGCATTATAATACTTTAGTATTTGGTTTTTTACTTCCCTTTTGGAATAATCGCTAGGTTTAAGTCCCTTATAAGGATTATTAAATGAACAGCTGCATAGCAAAGTAGATACTAACATTATAGTCACTCCTTTTTTTATACTCATTTTCATATTCATCAAAAACTCCTAGTAAATATCGTGTACCAATATTCTATCACATTAAAAAATACATTCAAGCTTAACCGCTCTTAATCGATTATGAGTTAGATGATTATTTCATTTACCGATCTCTCACAGCACCGTGCGTACCGCTCGGTATACGGCGCTTCTCCAGTTTTCACATATTTTCAGATAGCAGTCATCCATGGGCAAATCCCCACGGTTATCTATTTCTTTGTTTGTTAGTACACTGTCAAGCATTATTGTATACTGATATATACTTTTACGGCTATTTGCTAATTAATTAACCTTCCAAAACAGCCAACCAAATTTCATAACCTTTTGTATCTTCTCTTGATTTTCTCCCATTGTTTCCAATATATTGCCTTTTCCTATGACGTAACCATTCATCTGATTTCCTTAACAGTTCAGTTCTTCTTTGGGCGGTTGCAATCACATTGTTACCATGACCGAGGCTGATTTCTCATTACAAATCTTGTTTCAACCATAACCGCGAATGTTTTATCTTACTAGTCGTGTCCTTGAGACATCCTCGGGCAAGAATGTAATCTTCCCTGACACATATTTGCCATATTTACATTGTGGATTTCTCGCCGCTGAGGAAAACTTTGCTCTTTGCTATGTGCATGCCGCTATCAACCCTCACTTGAGGCTTTCACCCTTGAAATTGTGCCCATGCTGGGCTAACAAAAAAAGCACTGGCTTAGCCAGTGCCCTAAATATACTATTATTGTCCTAATTGTGCTGCTACTTCTGCCGCAAAATCTTCATTTTTCTTTTCGAGCCCTTCACCAACTTCATATCTAATCATTTCTGCTACTTTCATGGTTTTCCCAATTTCCTTAGCAACAGTTTCAACGTACTGTTTAACAGATAACTCGCTGTTTTTAACAAATTTTTGTTCCACTAGACAAACTTCTTTAAGCTCTTTCTTTATTTTACCTTCAACGATTCTTTCAACCATTTCAGGATTTTTGCCTTCGTTTAGAACCATTTGAGTCATGATTTCTTTTTCTTTTTCAATATAATCTGTATCAACTTGACTTTCATCTAAGAACTTAGGATTCATTGAAGCAACCTGCATAGCTACATCCTTGCCTACAACTGCAACTTCATCTTTTGTGGCTTCAGTTTCAATACCCACTATTACTCCAATTTTACCACCACCATGTACATATCCAGTATAAACAACTCCTGGTGAATCTAATTTCTTGAATCTTCTAATGTTTAAGTTCTCACCTATTTTCGCAATTTTGTTGCTCAATGCATCTTTCACAGTTCCTTCTGATTCATACTCTTCATCCAAAAAGCTTTCTAGTGAATCATCTTTTGCAAACATAGCTTTCTCCGCTAATTTTTCAACAAAGCTTACGAATTCCTCATTTTTAGCAACGAAATCAGTTTCTGAGTTAACTTCTACTAAAGCCGCTTTCTTTCCGTCACCAGAAAAAGCAAGTTTTACCAATCCTTCTGCTGCAACTCTATCTGCTTTTTTTGCAGCTTTCGATAATCCCTTTTCCCTAAGTATCTCAGTAGCTTTTTCTATATTTCCATCAGCTTCTACTAAAGCTTTCTTACAATCCATCATTCCAGAGCCAGTATTTTCACGAAGCTCCTTAACCATTTGTGCAGTTACTGCCATTTAAGTTCCTCCTTGTTTATTATTCAACTGTTTCTTCTACAGCTTCTTCTTTTACTTCTTCTTGTGCTATTTCCTCTGTAGCTTCTGTCTCATCAAAACTTTCGCCTTGCTTTGATTCTATTATTGCATCTGCCATACAACCAGTTATCAATTTAACCGCTCTAATAGCATCATCATTCGCTGGAATAATATAATCCACATCATCAGGGTCGCAGTTGGTATCAACAATACCTACAACTGGAATTCCTAATATTCTTGCTTCTTTTACAGCAATCTTTTCTTTTTTAGGATCTACCACAAATATGGCTCCCGGCATTTCTTTCATGTCTCTAATTCCACCTAAGTACTTCTCCAATTTATCATGTTCAGCTTTTAATTTTAGAACTTCTTTTTTAGCCAATTTCTCAAAAGTGCCATCAGCTTCCATATCTTCAATCTGGCTTAAACGTTTAATCCTTGCACCGATTGTTTTATAGTTAGTAAGCATTCCTCCTAACCATCTTTGGTTTACAAAGAACATATCACATCTCTTAGCTTCGTCTAGTATAGCTGCTTGAGCTTGTTTTTTTGTTCCTACAAATAGAACAGGTTTTCCAGATTCGCCAATTTCTCTCATAAAGTTGTATGCTTCATCTACTTTTTTAACTGTCTTCTGTAAATCTATAATATAGATTCCATTTCTTTCTGTAAAAATATAAGGAGCCATTTTAGGGTTCCATCTTCTTGTTTGGTGACCAAAATGTACACCTGCTTCTAGTAATTGTTTCATTGAAATTACTGCCATTTTTTCTTCCTCCTGGTTTTTTTAACTTCCACTGCTTTACCTTTGATTTTAACCATATAGGCACCACAATCAAATAAAACAGCGTGTAAATTTAACTAAATTCGACATAAAACTCGAACTATCATATTATATATAAAAAGCCCTCTTAATGCAAGGGTTTTTTGAATATTTATATCACTTCATTAAAGACTTTGCCCATTGAGAATCAATTACTTCGTATTTGCCTTCTTTATATGCATTTCTATTTACTAGTTCAAAGTCGAGTCCTTTGTATACTTCAGAATCAAATGGTACAGTTAATGTGTTGCCATCTTCATCTTCACAACCCACAAATAAAAAATACTCACCAGATTTGTCATGATTGTACAAAATTGCTTTTGGACTTAATTTACCATTATCTTTACATGCTTCTTTTAAGGCTTTTTTCTTACATAACTCAATCGGTCTATCTTGCTTATGGTTTCCAAAAATTACAATCTTTTCTATAAGCTCATCACTTGTATCCACAACACGATATTTTGTTGGTTCCATCATATTCGGTTGTTCTATTAAGCTTAAATCTTCATTGAGCTCATTTAAATGTTCTTCTGTATGTTTTGGTATTAAGTAAATCATTATATGCATATCCCTATCTTCAAATCTACAAGGATACTCCAGTGAAATTTCACTTCCACATTTTTCACACTTTTTTTTAAAAAGCTCATTTTTCATGATTTTTTCTTTTTCTTCAGGATGGAAAACCCCGTCTACACTATCCCAAATTTCTAATTCTAATTCTGCCCCGCATTTAGGGCATATCCCTAAAGTTTTTCTTTTTATTGACATATTTACCTCTTTTCTATATTCATCAAAGTAATTGAGCATATTTAATAGCACCCTTACCATATTTCTCTCTTATTTCATCCATCATTCTTTCAATTTTTTCGTCTTTATGGCTTTGGCTTAAATCTTGATCAAAAAAACTTAGCTGTTCATTAGAATTTTCATCAATTAAACCAATTCCCGTGACAGAAATCAGCCTTACGGGTTTGTATCTACCTTCACCAATATTGTATTCTGTAGAATCTATAATATTTAAAGCAATTTTTTTAATTCCTTGCGTGGTGTTCAATCCTATGTCAACTTTTCGTTGCCTCGATATAGTTTTAAAATATGGATCTTTAATCTCCACCTTTATCCCATTGCACTTCATTTGATGTTTTCTTAATCTAAACGATACTAAATCACAGATGCCCGTTACCACTTTTTCTATTTCCTCACTACTAGTCAAATTCTTCGGAAAAGTAATGCCGTTTCCTACAGATTTTATTCTTTGTGAATCATTAAATAGTAATACAGGGGAATCATCTTCGCCATTGGCATACTTAAATAAATCAACCCCAATTTTGCCCAAATAGTCTTCTAAAAAATCTTTGTTTGAATGTGCCAGATCTCCTATTTTATTTATGCCCACATGCCTTAGTCTTTCAGCAGTTTTTTTGCCAACATAAAACATCTTCTCAATATTCATAGTCCAAATAATACTTTTAAAAT
>DATFJV010000072.1:0-4305 GCA_035268985.1 Anaerovoracaceae bacterium
GGCTATGAGGTGGTCATTAAAGTGGATAGGGGATGTCAAAACAAGAAAAAAGAGAGTTGAGGAATAAAGCGAAGGCAATATATGATTCCTTAGATGAAGAATATAAATCTGATTCAAGTGATAAAATCATTAATAGCATTATCGAAACAGAGGCGTATAAGAATGCTGAATTTATTTTTACCTTTGTTGGAACTAAAGATGAGGTAGATACTAAAGCCTTAATTGAAAAAGCAATTAATGACGGCAAAAAAATAGCAGTACCCCAATGTATAGATAAAGGGAAAATGGTGGCTAAAGAAATTAAATCATTTAATGATTTATCCAAGGGAAATTATGGAATATTAGAACCTTTGGTTGGCTATAATTATGTAAATAAGAGCAAAATAGATCTGGGAATAATTCCATGTGTAGCAGCTGATAAGGAGGGCAATAGATTAGGTCATGGCGGAGGATATTATGATCGTTATTTGTCAGAAACTGAATTTGAATGTTTTTTAGTTTGCTTTGATATGTTGGTATTTGATCAAATACCAACATATGAATATGATATAAAGTTTAATAATTTAATAACGGAGGACTTCAAATAGATGCTCAAGCTACATGGCTTGGGCATTATTCATTAATACTTCACAATATCACCTTGCTACTTGATTATGGGTATGCTAAAATTTTTAGTGTACAAAGAAAATGGAGGTAATGATATGCAGAAAAAAGATGAACTAGCTACGAAAGCAGGAGCTTGGTGCGGACTTAACAAAGCTGAAATGAAAGAGGAAGATGCTGATGTTGTTGTTTTCGGTATACCATTCGATGGAGGCGTTAGCTTTAGAGGGGGTGCCGCGGAAGCACCAAGAAAACTAAGGGAAAATACCTTTAGTTCTACTCCATGTACAGAGAGATTGGCATATTATGATAAGTTAAATATCGTTGACGGTGGAGATTTTGTTGGACCTGATAGAGACGAGTTTTTTAATGAAGTTAAAGAATATGTTTCGGAATTAGTAAAAAAAGGAAAGAAATTTACAATGGTAGGTGGTGACCATTCAGTTACGATACCAGTGGAATGGGGTATAAATGATGCCCTTGATGAAGAATTTGGAATTATACATATAGATGCCCATATGGATTTGTGTTACGCATTGGAAGGCGACTTTTTATCCCATGGAAATACACAAAGAAGAGCCCTAGAAATGGATAACATTAAATCCTTAGAAAACATATATTTCATAGGAATTAGGTCCATAGAACCAGATGAATTTGAATTTAAAAAGAATAATAACATACAAGTAAAAACTTCATATGATTGCTATAAAGAAGGAATGGAAAAAATAGCAAAGGAATGCGTCGATAAAATGAGCAAGTTCAACAAAGTTTACGTAACCTTTGATATCGATGCACTAGATCCTGGTTATGCAGGAGGAACAGGAACCCCTCAATTTGGAGGATTAACTCCAAGAATGACTTTAACCTTAATGGAAGAATTGTTTACAAAGCTAAATGTAATTGGTTTTGATGTGGTAGAAATCGCACCAAAATTAGATAATTCCCTAGCTTCCTTGTTTGCTGGAAGGAAGCTCATTACAGAAGTATGGGGATATTGGGCTGATTCAATTGGGAAACTTGAAAGATAGTAGGAGCTAAATGTGATTAAAGAAATTAGAGTAATATATTTTAGCCCATCGGGCGGGACTAAAGATGTTGTTACTAATATTGCAACGGATATTTCAAAGGAAATGGATGAAATGTGTATTAGTGATATTGAACTTAAATTTGTTGATACTATTAAAAATCCGATAGAAGAGTTTACTGAGTACGATAAAGAAAGTATAGTTATTTTTGGCGTACCTGTTTTTGCAGGAAGAGTTCCCATTCCTTGTCAGGAGTATATAAAAAGAATAAAAGGTAAGAATACTTTGGCGATTGCTTTAGTATCGTTTGGGAATAGTACATATGGTGATGCTTTATATGAGTTATGCGGGCTGCTTGATCGGCAAGGCTTTAAAGTGGTTAGCGCTGGAGCCTTTGTTTCCCATCACTCAATTTTTAATAAAGTTGCCATGGGAAGACCTGACAAAGAAGATCATGTGGCTATGAAAAAATATGCTAAACTTTGCTCTAGTAAATTAAAGAGATTTGCAACAACTGATATAGAAGGATTGCAGACAAGGCTGGCGCCACTTAAAATTACAGGCAGCATGCCTACAAAGGATCCTATGAGAATGCCTATAAGACCAAGCGTTGGAAAAGGTTGCGTTAATTGTGGAAAATGCATATCGGTTTGTCCAATGGGGGCAATTAGCAAAGATGATCCTACTAAAGTAGATTCTAGCAAATGCGTATCATGCACAGCTTGCATAAAAGCTTGTCCAAATGATGTTAGGGGGTTTTATGGTCCTATATCTGCAGCATCTGGTCTGGCTTTCGAAAAATTATGCGGAAAGCGCAAAGATCCGGAATGGTTTATATGATGAATAACATCAATTATGATAATAGAGCCAAAGAACTTTTCAATACGGCAATTCTCGCTGGAGAACTTTTGGCTAAATACGGAGCGGAGACTTACAGAGTAGAGGAAACGATGATTAGAATATTATCGTTAGCTTCAAACGGAAGAGGAGAAGCGATGGCTACCCTTACTGGTTTTTCTGTTAGTTTTAATAATACTAAATATGGATACATAAACGCTGTTAGACGGATTAGCGATAGAAGGCAGCGATTTGATAAAATCATATTGGTAAACGAAATCTCGAGAAAGCTATGCAATGGCGAAATCGCTTTAAGTGAAGCCCATAAAAAGCTGGAAGAAATTAATAAAGAAAAAGATAAAATAAAGGGGCACTACGTAGCCATGGCTCTAGTGTGTCTTTCTTTTGCTATTATGTTTGGTGGAGGATGGCAAGATGCACTTATGGCTGCGATAGCTGGAGCAACTTCTGCAGTGGCATTGGTTTTGCTTGCTAAAAACGATACAGGAACATTCCTAAGTGATATAGTAGCGGCGTTTTTTATAGCAATTGTAGCATACATAGGTAACTTTGTTGGATTTTCTGATTACAGCATGGATATAACAATTATTGGTGGCATAATGCCCCTCGTTCCAGGAGTTGCTATAACAAATGCACTATTTGATACTTTGCATGGAGACTATCTATCAGGAGTAACAAGAGGACTTGAAGCACTAGTTGTGGCCTTGGGCATAGCCTTGGGAATATTCTTGGGCCTTGGTCTATGTGAAGGACTAGGAGGTGGCATATTATGATAGACATAATTTCACAGCTTCTGGGAGCATTTTTCGCAATATTTGGTCTTTCAATTATTTTTTCTGTACCAAAAAAATATCTATGGATTACAGGATTAATAGGCATAGTAGGTTGGGGTGTTTATCTTTTGATGGGCAATTTCACAGACTCCATGTACCTTTCTAACTTTGTAGGAGCACTGGGTATAGGTCTTTCTGCGCAAATAAGTGCAAGAATTTTCAAATTGCCCGTTACAACCTTTACAATTCCGGGTATAATGACATTAGTACCTGGTTCAGGAATGTATAACACAGTTTATTATTTAATAGCAGGAGATGAAATTTTAAGTAGAGAATATATGATACAGACTTTGCTTAATGCTGGATCAATAGCTATTGGGATATTTTTAATGGGTACGTTATTTACATTTATATTTTCAAGGAGGAAGAAGCATGAATACGAAGATGTTATTTAATTTATCATATGGCCTATATATCATAAGTGCCATGGACAAAGAGAGACCTACAGGATGTACTGCAAATAGTTTGGTTCAAATAACAGCAGACCCAATGAAAGTAGCTCTTAGTATGAACAGAGATAATTATACAAATAAATGTATAAGAGAAAGCGGCAAATATGGCGTTGTTGTACTAGCACAAGACAGTGATCCTTCATTAATTGGGGGATTTGGTTTTAGAAGCGGTAAAGACGCAAATAAATTTGATGGTTTAGAATATGAAGTACATAGTGATGTACCAGTAATTAAAGCAGGAATAGGATATATGGTGTTTAAGGTTGTTGACAGCATGGAAGTTGACACACATACAATATTCATTGGAGAGCTAATAGATGCAGAAGAATATGCTCCAGCTACTCCTATGACATATTCATATTACCACAATGTAATAAAAGGAAAGAGCCCAAAGAATGCTCCTACTTATGTTAAGGAAGAACCTGAAGAAGAAAAGAAAGATAAAGATGTTTGGGTATGCACAGTATGCGGTTATGAATATGATGGAGATGTTCCATTTGAAGATCTTCCAGACACATATAAATGTCCAATTTG
>DATFJV010000073.1:0-9873 GCA_035268985.1 Anaerovoracaceae bacterium
GCCAATGGGGTGCAGGCGGATATGCTCCATTTGCAATTCTTTGTTGGTTGAATCCACTAGTATCAATCTTCTATGGTTTCACAGGAATCACAATGGAAAAGATGACTGATGAACAGTATGAAAAGATTTTAGAAGAAAGAAGCTGAAGAAGCTGCTAAAGCATTAGAAGCTTAAATAAAGTTTTCCACGCCACCGGCGAATAGCCGGTGGCTTTTTCTTTTTCCCAGTTGAAAAATTGGTGTAATTTGGTATAATGTTATCTAGAATAACAAAAAGGAAGGTGCTATGAAAAAGATAAATCAGACAGTAATATTGGGAGTAACGTCTAGTATTGCGGCATATAAGATGACTGATGTGGCAAGTTCATTAGCTAAAGATGGATATGATGTTCACGTTATAATGACAAAAAATGCAACTGAAATAATTGCGCCACTTACATTCTCCACATTGACTGGAAATAAATGTATAGTGGATACTTTTGATAAAAATGCAGACTATGATGTTGCCCACGTGTCTTTAGCACAAAAAGCAGACCTTCTTTTTATAGCACCTGCTACTGCAAACACTATAGGGAAGCTCTCATATGGTATAGCAGACAATATGCTTACAACTACAGCTTTGGCATGTACTTGTCCTAAAGTAATAGCACCTGCAATGAACACTGATATGTATATAAATCCTATAGTAAAGAATAATATTGAGAGACTTAGAAGGTTTGGTTATGAAATAATAACGCCGGATAGTGGTATATTAGCTTGTAAAGATGTAGGATTAGGTAAACTGCCTAAGCCTGAAGTTTTGTTAGAACATATATATAGATATACCTCCTATGAGAAGGATATGGAAGGTCTAAATGTTTTGGTAACAGCAGGAGCAACTATGGAAGCGATAGATCCAGTAAGATATATAACTAATCATTCCAGTGGTAAAATGGGTTACGCATTAGCTAAAACCTGTATGCAAAGGGGCGCCAATGTAACCTTAATTTCAGGTAATATTTCAGTTGATAAATTGGAGCTTGTTAATGACATTAAGATTTGTTGTGCAAAAGAACTTTTTGAAGAAGTTAAAAAGAGCAAAGAAAATAGCGATATTATTATAATGGCTGCAGCTGTTGCTGATTATCGGCCAAAGAAGTTTTATGACGGCAAGGTTAAAAAGAAAGATGAAGATTTATCAATTGAACTCGAGAGAACTGATGATATACTTTCTTGGATAGGTCATGATAAAAAGGAGAAACAATATGTTTGTGGATTTTCCATGGAAACAGAAGATTTAATAAAAAATAGCCTAAAGAAACTAGAAAAGAAAAATGCTGATATGATTGTTGCCAATAGTTTAAGTGATAAAGGCTCAGGCTTTAAGGGAGATACAAACATTGCAACCATATTAACAAGGAATAAGAAAATAGAGTTACCATTGTTAGAAAAAACTGAAGTGGCAGAAAAAATAATTGATAATATACTTAACGAATATACATCTTAGGGTGTATATTTTTTTTGCCCTTGACAAACATATATACATATAATAATATATAGATATAATGATGTGTTATTAAATTAACAACAGGAGGCGATTGAGATAAGTACATATGTAAAAGAACCGGAAATGTTTACAAAAAAAGCAGAAGTGTTAAAAGCGGTATCAAATCCTCAAAGACTATGTATAGTTAAAAAATTAATTGAAAATGATAAACTATGTGTAAATGACATGAAGGATTGTTTGGGGGAATCGCAGCCGAATGTTTCTCAACACATTTCCAAGTTAAAAGGAGTCGGAATTATAAAAGGGCAAAGGGAAGGCAAAAATATTTATTATTCAATATGTGACAATGAAACTGTTGAGACTTTAAAAGAAGTTATTGTTATTTTGTTTCCTTAAGTGTAAGGTGTAAAAAAAAGGAGTTAAGCTATTATGAAAAAGACTGATTTACTAATCGTTGGAGGTAGTGCAGGAGGACTTCTTGCAGCTAGTACAGCAAGAAAAGCATATGGTGATATTGATATTACCATTGTAAGAGAAACTGAAAAAGTACTTGTTCCATGTGGGATACCATACATATTCGGAACTTTACATGCTACAGAAAAGGATATAATTCCTGATGCCGGGATATTAGATGCAGGAATTAATCTGGTTATTGATAAAGTTACTGAAATTGACAGAGAAGGCAAGACAGTTAAGCTAAGAGATGGTGAAGAATATGAATATAAGAAATTAATATTAGCAACAGGTTCTCTGCCATTAATTCCTAAATTTATACCTGGATATGATTTAGAAAACGTATTCCCAATTCTAAAAGATAAAGCATATTTAGATAATGTTTTAAGTAAAATGGATGAATTTAATAACGTTGTTGTAATAGGAGGAGGATTCATTGGAGTAGAATTTTCCGAGCAAATGAAAAAAGTTGGAAAGAATGTAACTATTGTTGAGATGATGGATACATGTGTAGGGACAGCTTTTGATAAAGAATTCACTGAGGTATTAGAAGACTCCATGGCAGAAAATGGAATAAATATTAGAACTAGCACAAAAGTAGAGAAGATCATTGGTGATAATAAAGTAACTGGTGTTATGGTGGAAGGTGGCGAAATTATTCCTGCAGATATGGTTATTATGAGCATTGGTGTTAAGCCAAATACCGACGTTGGTAAAGCGGCAGGAATTAAAGTCAATGAAAAGGGTGCGTTTTTAGTTGACCAGTATACTAGAACTAATGATCCTAATATATTTGCTGTAGGAGATTGTTCTGAAAAGAAATGCTTTTTTACAGGTAAAGATATACCAGTATTGTTGGCGTCAACAGCTGCAATGGAAGCGAAGATTGCAGGTTGCAATGTATTCCAACTAAGACTAGTTAGAGCAAACAAAGGTACGATAAGTTCATTTGCGACTAAAGTTTTTAATAAGACTTATGCTGCGGCAGGATTGACAGAAAAGAACACTTGTGATGAAGGCTTTATTACCATGATAGGAAAGTTTGAAACTATGGATAGGCATCCAGGAACTTTACCGGATACTTCAAAAATTAAAATAAAAATCATCTTTTCAAAATGCTCAGGAGTTATCTTAGGGGCACAAGTAATAGGCGGAGATTCTGCGTGTGAGATTATCAATGTGCTTAGTATGGCCATACAAAAAGGTATGACAGCTACTGAATTAAACACATTCCAAGTCGCTACTCATCCTCTTGTTTCGGCGGCACCTACAGCATATCCTATTAATGCAGCTGCATTGGATGCATTATCTACAAATTGTAGACATTTAAATGAAGAACTAAATATTTAGCAATATAAGTAGCATTCCCGGTATAATCGTAACGATTATGCCGGGATTATTTGTTTTTTGATCATAGTGTGGTATCATTAAAAAAAGGTAATGGTATTCTTAAAGAATTATGGACTAAGTTAAGATTTTTTAAATGAAGCGAAAATGTATAATGAGGTTTATAAATTGGCCAAAGTATCTGTCAAGTTTGGATAAGAATTGTATATTGATGCAGATTATCCTGCTGTTGGGAATTTGTTATGATATAAATTGAAAAGATAGTTCAACTATTCATGAGTTTCTTAATAGAAAAAGCGCTTTTGAAAGAAGAGCCGTAGTAATTAAAGGGCAAGTACAAATTGTGCTGCAAATATTGGTATTGTTTTTATATGTATGTCACTCAATAAAAAATTTCAATTAAAATAGATTAGAAGGGTACTTGTTTATAAACTATGAAAGCGGTGCAATACCAGTTATATTAATTGTCAAATCTGATTTATTTAATAATATAGTACTGTTAAAATCTGAAGTTTTAATGTGCCGCCTTTTACGCATATTGTTGAGATATCTTATAAAGTATATATTAAGGATAACTTGCTCAACATTTAACTTAGGGTGTAACAGTATATATAAGAACGAATGATAAGCAACAAAAGATTAATATCAACAAATAGGGGTAAATAATAAATGATTAGCAAAAATGATATAAAAAAAATAGCAAAAGAAAACTTAATAGATGAAATAAGATTTATTGATGCTTTAGAATATGAACCAAAGGAAATTTTTCAAGGCAGAATGCCAAGAGACATAATGCCAGAAGCAAAAAGCGTTATAGTTACCTTAATTTATATTGGTTCAGTGGAATTAAAAGGCTTTGATGATTTAAAACATGCTAGAATAAGCAAACTAGCCCTATCAGGCTTTTATTCTAATATAGTTAGACCAATGAAAGGCATATATAACTATTTATTAGATAATGGACATAAAGCAAAAATCGTGGATGGTGAAGAATCGGAAGAGACTATATCTCTTAAAGGTGTAGCAGTGAAAGCTGGCCTAGGTTGGATTGGCAGGAATGCATTACTTATCAATAAAGATTATGGTAGTTTTATCGCACTAGGTGCCATAATAACTGATGCTGATTTGGCGGAAAAAAATATTAATAAAGAATTGAGTTGTCCAGTAAACTGTCATGAATGTCAAAAAGCATGTCCTACACTAGCTAATAAAAGTGACAAAGTATTAGATAGACCAAATTGCATTTCTGACTATCTTGAAAGTGCCGATGTTATTTTAAATCAAGGGGTTGATTTAGATAATTATTTTTATGAATGTGATATATGCCAATTGGTTTGCCCATATAATTTGAAGCAAATTCAAAAACCGCTAAAGACACCTTTTGGTGATTTCTTTGAATCTTTAAATGTAATGGCAGATGAATTCTCCTTTGATAGATTATTAAATATTACCGAAGAAGAGTATGAAAAAGAAATATTAAAATACTTTTATGGTTTTGAATTACCATATGAAATGTTTAAAAGAAATATTAAAATGACCTATGCTGGGGTTAGTGAAAGAATATCTAAAGGATAAACCTAGAAAGGGGATTTATGATAAATTACCAAGAATTAGTAAGACCTGGAGACCACATGGTATTACTATATAATGATGAAAATGATGTGGTAAAACCTGTTGTAGAGTTTATGGTAGCATCTTTAGACAGAAATGAAAGGTGTATTTATGTGTCCGGAGACACAAACATGAAGATGCTAAAAAATACGCTAGGTAAATATATTGACATAGATGAAAGAATAGAGAAAAAGGATTTGTTTTTGCTAAACAAGGAAAATGCTTATGCTAAAGATGGAGAATTTGAACCTGACAAAATGATAGAACTAATATTAAGCTTGACCGAAGAATCTTTAGAACTAGGTTATAGCGGTATGTCAATTACAGGAGAATTGAGTTGGGTATTGGATTATGGATCAGGAATTGACAAAATAATTGAATATGAATGGAAATTAAATGAAAGGGTTTTTACAAAGAAGGAACTAACTGCATTATGTAGGTATAATCTAAACAAGTTTGAAGATGAAATGATTACTAACATAATACAACTTCATCCTATCGTTGTATATAAAGATAAGATCCATGAAAATCCATATTATTTACCCCCAGATGGATACAAGGAACGTAATTTGCTTAAATATCAAGTTGCGACATGGCTAAAAAATATCGATGAGTTCTCCAATATAAAGAGTAAGTTTGACAAAGAAATTCGTAGGATAGAAATGGAAAGTGAATCAAAATCAGACTTCATGTCGAAGATATCCCATGATATGAAAACGCCTTTGAGTGCAATAATCAGCTTATCAGAATTTGGATCTGAGGAAATCAAAGATATAAAAGGCCAAGAGTATTTTAATGAAATCAAAGGAAGCGCAGAGTATCTTCTTAGTCTTATGAACGATATTTTGGATTATCAAAAATTAAAGAACAATGGGGTTGAAGTAGTAAGTGAAAACACAAATATTTTAAGCTTATTAAATAGTGTTAAAACAATAATTAATCCGCAAGCAATTAAGAAAAAATTAGAGTTTAATGCTACTTTTGATTTTGGTGTTGAACAAACTGTATATAAATTGGATTTAAAAAAAGTATCACAAATTCTTATAAACATATTAAGCAATTCAATTAAATATACTGAGCCCGGTGGTACTATTTCATGGAAAGCAACTATAGAATCTGCAGATGGTACATATTATTTGTTTAACATAATAGAGGATACAGGGGTAGGAATGTCCACGCAGTTCCAAAGGCATATGTTCGATAGCTTTGCACAAGAAGAAAATATATTAACCCAATCTGAAGGAGGAACAGGCTTAGGACTACCTATAGTTAAGCAACTAATCGAAATAATGAAGGGTGAAATTAAAGTAGAAAGCGGGCTTAAGCGAGGTACTAAGGTTGAAATTACTTTACCTTTATTAGAAGCAGAAAAAGCAATTGAAAAGAAGATTAATGTCGCCCTATTAGAAGGAAAGAATATATTAATATGCGAAGATGTTGAAATAAACTCTAGAATTTTAATGAAACATTTAGAAAAAACTGGTGCAAATATTGACATTGTTAAAAATGGTATTGAGGCTGTTGGTAGGGTTAAAGTTGTAGGGTATGATTTGATTTTTATGGATTTAAGAATGCCTTTAATGAACGGCCATGAAGCAACAAGCGAGATAAGAAAATTTAATTCCACTGTTCCTATAATAATTGTTTCTGCAGATAACGATAAGGAATGTGATATTGAAGCAAATGCATTTTTATCTAAGCCAATTGATAAATACAATCTATTCAAAACGATTGAAAGTTTGATATAAAAAAAGTGAGGAACTTTTGTTCCTCACTTTTAATCTTTATATCAACTCTTTGTCTTCTAGCATCTTAGTAGCTACATTATCAGGGCTTTCGCCTTCGTCAACCATCAAGTTATATTTTTGCATATCTTCATCGCTGAACAAGTTTTCCAATTCTTCTAAAGCTGTTACTACTTCAGGATTAGCATCTGCAAAATCCTTTGTTAGTATTGGGGTGCAATAATATGGAGGGAAGAAACTTTTGTCATCAATTAGATTTACTAAATCATATTTTGCAATTCTTCCATCTGTTGCATAAGACACATTGACGTCGATGTTTTCATCAACCAATGCTTGATAAGTTAGACCTTGGTCCATGCTCTTAGTTGATTGAAACTCTAATCCTTCATAAACTTTTACTAAACCAGGTAGCCCATCTACTCTACTTGTAAATTCTGCGTCACTTCCTAAAAGCAATTCATCAGCTATTGGTATTAAATCAGATATTGTTTCTACACCGTATTCCGCCACAGTATCTTTGGTAACGGAGAAAACATATGTATTGTTGAAACCAAGGGGTTTTAACCATAAAATGTCATATTCATCTTCGAATACTTCTTTTACATAATTATATGTATCTTCTGCAGGTAATATCTCTGTTTCATCTAATATACCGCAGTATCCTGTCCCAGTATATTCAGCATACATATCAGCGTCTCCGCTTTTTAGAGCGTTAAAGCAAAGCATCGAACCACCTAGTTCTGAAACTTTGGTTTCATAACCCTTTGACTCAAGATATTGACCCAACATTTGGCCTAATAATCTCTGCTCAGTATAATTCTTATGAACTATGCTAATTGTAGTTTTTTCTTCATCCTCAGATGAGCAACCAGTAAATAGCGCCGCAAATAGCATAATTACAACTATAAGCGATAATAATTTTTTCTTTTTCATGTTATCCTCCTTATATTAACTAATTATAAACCTTTTGAAGTAAGTTTTGTTTCTAGTAGCCCTAGCAGAAAATCCATTGCCAATGCAAGTAGGGCTGAGAAAATAGCTCCAGTTAAAATCATAGGGATATCAAAGGTACTTAACCCCCTATAAATGAAATCTCCTAATCCACCAGCAGCAATTAGAGTTGCTATTGTGGTAACACCTATACAAGTTACTGTAGCTATTCTAACACCGCCCATAATAACAGATATGGATAGGGGAACTTCAATTTGAAACATGATTTGATTTCTAGACATCCCCATTCCAACAGCGGCCTTTTTAATAGCAGGGTCCACACCGTTTATACCAATATATGTGTTTTTGATTATCGGTAATAAGGCATACAAGAATAGAGCAAAAATTGCAGGCTTTGTTCCTATCCCCATAAAAGGCATAACTAATGCGAACATAGCAAGGGATGGAATCGTTTGTATTACGTTTGCAATGTTTAGTACTATGTTGGATAGAGCTTTATTATTAATTAGCAAAAATCCAAGAGGAATACCTAATAAGCAAGCTAGCAATACTGCCGAAAAAGATAATTGTATGTGCTGCAAAGTGGCTTCTATTATTAAATCCCAATTGTTTGTAATGTATGTATAAACTTCCATATTAATAGTCCTCCTTTCCTGGCATGATTTCGTATAGAACGTTAACTATGCTTGTATTAGTAATTACTCCGATTAAATCTCCGTTATCGTCAACCACAGGGCTATTTAATATGTTATATTTGTTTCTATGTTGTATTACTTCATTTAAATGAGTATCCTTTGGGATTCGCCATATATCTGATTTCATAATATCTTCAATTTTAATATTATGATCAGCTACGCCACTGAATCTGTTTGCACCAACTATACCTATTACTTTAGAACTTTGGTGGTCTTCTTTTTTAACAACAACCAATACTGTTTTGTCGTGTTTTTTCATGATGTTTATAGCTTGAGCGACAGAACGTTTAGGACTTACCGTGACCACATCTCTTATCATTACATCCTCAGCTGTTAACATTTCCGGTGTTTTCCATAATCTATCTTTTCCAACAAAACTTGCAACAAAGTCGCTTTGAGGGTTTTTCAATATTTCTTCAGGTGTATCAAATTGGGAAACTTTACCATGTTGCATAACAGCTATTTTATCTCCCAATTTAATGGCTTCATCAATATCATGCGTTACGAAAACAATAGTTTTGCCCAATTCTTCATGAAGTTTAATAAGTTCATCTTGTAGTTGTTCCCTAGTTATAGGGTCTAGTGCAGAAAATGGTTCATCCATTAAAATCATATCTGGGTTATTTGCCAAGGCCCTAGCAACACCTATTCGTTGTTTTTGACCTCCTGATAATTCTTTAGGATATCTTTTAGCATATTCATCGTAAGGTAGACCAATCATATCCATAAGATATTTTACTCTTTTTTCAATTTCTTCTGGAGGTTTTTTTTTCAAATTAAGAACGGTAGATACATTTTCTTCAATCGTTTTGTGTGGGAAAAGTCCTACGTTCTGTATTACATAGCCTATATTGCGTCTTAATTCTAATTTATTCATAGTATCAATATTTGTGCCATTCATAAGAATCTCTCCGGATGAGGGCTCAATTAGTTTATTAAGCATTGTCATGGTAGTTGTTTTACCACAGCCGCTTTCTCCAACTAAAACTACAAGTTCGCCATCATTAATTGTTAAATTCATGTTTTCAATTACATTCGTTTTACCGTTGTATGATTTAGTTATGTTTCTTAATTCTATCATATTTTGTGAATTCTCCTTTCTTTGTCTTAGAATTAATATTTTATTAAATGTCAAATTAAGATGAATGATAACATCTTTATAAAACTCTAAATTAATATTTTGTCAATAGTTTTAAGATCAGTCTTAGAATTGCAAATTTAGATAATGAATTTTATAAAATTCATTATAATTTTGTTATGTTGATAATTTTTGCCCAATATTTTCAAAAAAAATATTGGCCAAGAAAAATAAAGATAAATATGCATCAATTAAGTATAACACGCAACTGACAATTTTGCAATAGTCAGTCAATTGTATGTTGATGTAATTTTCTTGTATGTCAATAGATATGTTACACTTCATGCTACATGAGAGAAATGCTCTAATACAACTTGATTGGGACTCTTGAAGCCCAATACTTGCTTAGCTGTTTTGTTGTACCGTCTTTCGTGCTTTGCCACCTTTTCTATCAGCATCTTTTTACTTGTGAAAATCGTATTTCCATACAGGATCTTTTGATCCTCTC
>DATFJV010000074.1:0-9593 GCA_035268985.1 Anaerovoracaceae bacterium
GCGATATCTCATTTCTTCTGTTATACTTGTTTTCATAAGAGAGTTCTCCTTTTTGATATTTTTGTTTGTAGTTAAACTTATTATATCAGAGAACTTCTCTTTTTTTATTTATTTCTGTAACATATGTTATATCACCTTACACAGTCAATTGTATGTTGATGTAATAAAAGGTTTATGTTAATATTAATTGGATGTGAGAGGTGTAGTATGATTATTAATGGATTACAGAAGATTTCTTTGCTAGATTACCCGGAAAAAACGGCTGCAACAATTTTTTTTGCAGGGTGCAATTTTAGATGTCCGTTTTGTCACAACGGTGACTTGGTACTAAACCCTGAAAAGGCTGATAAAATAGACGAAGAAGAAATTTATGATTTTTTAAATAAAAGAAGAGGACTTCTTGATGGTGTTTGTATTACCGGAGGAGAACCACTTCTAAAAAAGGATTTATTAAAATTCATAAGGAATATAAAAGAATTGGGGTTTTTAGTTAAAGTTGATACTAATGGTAGCTTTCCAAATAGATTGATAGAATTAATAGATAGTAAACTTATAGATTACATAGCTATGGATATCAAGAATTCTAAAGAAAAATACTTAGTGACTGCTGGATTACCAAAGATGATGGAAGAAGATACTTTAAAAAGAATTTCCCGAAGTATTGATGTTCTAATTAAATCAAGTATTGATTACGAATTTAGAACTACAGTTACTAAGGAATTACATAATTTGGAGGATATTAAAAATATAGGGGAATGGTTAAATGGATCCAAAAAATACGTGATACAAAATTATGTGGATTCTAATAAAACAATTAAGGAAGGCTATAGTAGCCATGAAAAGGATTGGCTCATTGAGGCAAAAAATATTTTGAATCAATATATAAGAGATGTTAATATTAAATAATTAAAATTATTGTATAAAAAAGTGCCTTAAACAGTTGAAAAGAGCGCTTTTTTTAATCCTTTAGAACACTATATATATGGCAAATATATCTTGACACCCACTACATATATGTTATGATATATGTAACAAATATAGGGAGGTCAGTTATGTATCAGGTATTAAAAAGAAATGGCAGAACAACAGAATTTAGACTAGCAAAGATAAGTGCTGCCATAGAAAAGGCATTTGAAGCAAGAGAAAAGGATTATACTACTGATATCATTCAATCTTTAGCGTTAATGGTGACTTCTGATTATCAGGGGAAAATTCATGATGGATTAATTGAAGTTGAAGATATTCAAGACAGTGTGGAATCGATATTAATAAAAACTGGCTATTCAGACGTAGCAAAAGCATACATCCTATATCGTAAACAAAGAGAAAAATTAAGGAATATGAAGTCAACAATTCTTGATTATAAAGAGTTGGTTGATTCATACGTTAAAGTTACAGATTGGAGAGTAAAAGAAAACTCCACAGTATCTTATTCTGTGGGTGGTTTGATTCTTAGCAATTCTGGAGCAATCACTGCTAATTATTGGTTATCTGAAGTTTATGATGAAGAAATTGGTGAAGCACATAAAAATGCGGAAATGCATATACATGATTTATCCATGCTAACAGGCTATTGCGCTGGTTGGTCCTTAAAACAATTAATACAAGAAGGCTTGGGCGGAGTTATGGGTAAGATTACATCATCTCCAGCAGCTCATTTATCCACTTTGTGTAATCAAATGGTAAACTTCTTAGGTATAATGCAAAATGAATGGGCAGGAGCTCAAGCATTTTCTTCTTTTGATACATATTTAGCACCTTTTGTGAAAGCTGATAACTTATCATATAAAGAAGTAAAACAATGTATACAATCGTTCATATACGGTGTGAATACGCCAAGTAGATGGGGAACCCAAGCACCATTTTCTAATATAACTTTGGATTGGACTATACCAAATGACCTTAAGAACATTCCAGCGATAGTGGGGGGAAAAGAACAAGAATTTACTTATGGCGATTGCAAAGAAGAAATGGATATTATAAATAAAGCTTATATTGAGATAATGTTAGAAGGTGACGCTGAAGGAAGAGGTTTCCAATATCCTATACCTACTTATTCCATTACAAAAGATTTTGATTGGTCCGATAATGAGAACAACAGACTTCTTTTTGAAATGACAGCTAAATATGGTACACCATATTTTTCAAACTATATTAATAGTGATATGGAACCGAGTGATGTAAGAAGTATGTGTTGTAGGTTAAGACTTGATTTACGCGAACTTAGGAAAAAATCAGGTGGTTTCTTTGGAAGTGGAGAGAGCACTGGTTCCATTGGCGTTGTTACAATTAATATGCCGAGAATAGCATATCTTTCAAAAAACAAAGAAGATTTTTATAAGAGATTAGATTATTTAATGGATTTGGCAGCAAGATCATTAGATATTAAGAGAAAAATAATAACTAAACTAATGAATGAAGGGTTATATCCATATACAAGAAGATATCTTGGTACCTTCGATAATCACTTTTCTACTATAGGTCTAGTTGGTATGAATGAAGCTGCAATGAACGCAAATTGGGTTGGCATTAGCTTAATGAACGAGGATGCTCAAAAATTTGCCAAAGAATCATTGAACCATATGAGAGAAAGACTTATGGATTATCAAGAAAAATACGGGGCTTTATTTAACTTAGAAGCAACACCTGCGGAATCAACTGCTTTTAGACTTGCAAAACATGATGTTAAGAAATTTCCGGATATAATAACTGCTGCAAAGGATAATGGAACGCCATACTATACTAATAGTTCCCATCTTCCAGTGGGGGCAACAGAAGATGTGTTTGAAGCACTGTCAATACAAGATGAATTACAAACACTTTATACATCGGGAACAGTTTTTCATGCATTTCTAGGTGAGAAGCTGCCTGATTGGAAATCTGCAGCTAATTTGGTTAAAAAAATCGCAGAAAATCATAAACTTCCATATTATACTTTATCGCCGACATATTCTATATGTCCAGATCACGGATATATAAACGGAGAAGAGTTTGAATGTCCTTATTGTGGGAATAAAACGGAAGTATATAGCAGAATTACTGGATACTATAGGCCTGTGCAGAACTGGAATGATGGAAAAACTCAAGAATACAAAGATAGAAAAGAGTATAAAAATAAAGATTACTACACTAAAGGATCTTACGTAGGTAAAGGGAATTTGGAAGAAATCATGGATGAAGATGTCAATAGGAAGAAAGACAGTGAAAATAAATATTTGCTATTTACAACAAGCACTTGCCCAAATTGCGGGATTGCCAAAAAAGATTTGAACGAAAGTGGTATGGATTTTATAGAAATGAATGTAGATGATTATCCTGAAATGGCTAAGCAATATGGAATCATGCAAGCGCCTACACTTTTAGTAATTAATGATGAACGATTTGAAAAAATTGTAAATGCTTCGAATATTAAAGAATACCTAATTTAATTTAATGTGCCGGCATCTGCCGGCATTTATTTTGTAAATAATTTTGGTTGAATAAAAAAAATAAGGGTATAATATTTCTATAACAAGGAGGATACAAATAATGGGAAAAGAATTTGACGTATTGATAGTAGGTGGTGGAACAGCAGGTTTAACTGCTGGAATGTATGCTGCTAGAGCAGGTAAAAGTACTATGATAGTAGAAAAAGAGATGTTTGGAGGACAGATAACTTACACTCATCAAGTGGACAATTTCCCGGCGGCGCAAGGTTTAAGTGGTGTTGAATATTCAATGAAACTTCAAGAACAAGCCCAGAATTTTGGTGCAGAGTTAGTTATGGATGAAGTAAAGGAAATAATATACGGTGAAGAAAAAATCACGTTAAAAGGTGCTGCGGATGAGTATATAGGTAAAACTTTAATTCTTGCTACAGGACTCAAACATAGAAGAATGGGAATTGAAAGGGAAGAAAGCCTTGTTGGGAGTGGAATATCATTTTGTGCAGTATGCGATGGCGCCTTTTTCAAAGGAGCAGAAGTTGCTGTTTATGGTGGTGGTAATACGGCTTTGGAAGATGCAATATTTTTATCTGATTTTTGCAAAAAAGTAACCATAATACATAGAAGGGATAAATTCAGAGGCGAGGAGCATCTTGTAAATGTTTTAAAAAGCAAAGATAATGTGGAATTTGCATTGAATAAAACAATTAGTAAGCTAAATGGACAATACGCTATATCAACCGTAACATTGAAGGATAAAATCACAGGGGAAGAAAACGATATTAACGTATCGGGTTTATTTGTAGCTATAGGACAAATGCCAGACAACAAACCCTTTGAGGACTTAGTGGAAACTGACCAATCAGGATTCTTTGACAGTAGCGAGAACTGTAAAACGTCAAAGGCCAACGTCTTTGTTGCGGGGGATGCTAGGGCTAAAAGTGTAAGACAGCTTACTACTGCTGCAGCAGATGGAGCAGTAGCCGCAATTGCTGCATGTAGTTACGTGGATAATTTATAATAAGAAGGGGAAGGCCTTTTGGTACATCCCTTGTCAAGTGGACAAGGGATACATCAAAAAGGCCTTCCTATATTTTTATTGTTACTGTTTTTTCATCATATATTTCTACAATGCCCTCGATGGAAACAGATATTATTGCACCATTTTTCTTTTCTACAGTGGATTCTATGATTCCATCAGGTTGTTTGATTTTGTATGTAAAAGTACCGTTTTTTAAATCTTTGGAAAGTGAAGTGGTTAAAGCGACGGTGCCAGAGCCACAACTACCTTCGTGATAGGTGGTATTCACATCCCTCACATAAACGACTGGGATCATAAAACTAGTGGTTCCATCATAGTACATAATTCCAAATGCCGGTGGGTTGTAAGCTTCGTAGAATTCATTTTTAATTTTATCAAAGGTACTAACGGGGTAATTGTTAATATCCAATACTAAATGCACTATTCCATCTAAATCCACCAAAGTAACATCATATTTATACTGTTCAATTGCCTTAGGTATGGGCATGTTAACTTTAGCAAAGCCAGTATTAGGATTTGATATGGTAGTTATAGGATTATCAGCACCGCTTATTTTCACAATATTGATAATGTTGTTGTTTTCATCACTTTTGCCAATTCCCATTTTAGCCAATATTAATCCATAACTTCTTGTGGCATTTCCACAAAACTCCAATCCAGACATATCTAGATGAGCATCCACCCCAATTTTTTTTTTGTTAAGAACAAAAGCAACTTGCTCTGCATTATAATTGGTTTGATTTAAAAGTGCGTTGGCTACTTTTTGATAGCAATCTTTTTTAATGGGAGTTTTTACAAATATTGTTATATTTCCTGCGGGATTAGCTACAGTTATAGTTACATCTTTATTCATAATTATTTACCAAATTTATTTCTTACATCTTCTAACAAATCCATTATAGGTAGATGCTGCGGACATGATTCTTCGCATACACCGCACTTAATACATCTACTCGCCTTCTCGGTATCGGAAATGAATATTAAATAGTGGTTATTATAGTATTCGAAGTTGTTGTATATATTAGCATTATTATATGAGGCAAAGCAACCTGGTATATCAACACCATGGGGGCAAGGCATACAATATTTGCAACCAGTACAGTTTATGAGGATTCTTGATTTGTAAATTTCTTTTACTTTATTTATCGTTTCTTTTTCTTCTTTTGTTAGAGAATCTACTTCAGAGGTACATGCCTCTTTTATATTATCATCTATTTGTTCAAATGAATTCATACCACTTAATGCAGTTGACACGCCTCTAAAGTTCCATAAGTAGTGAAATGCCCAACCGGCTGCAGATCTTTCCTTGTAAATAGATTTCCAAACTTTATCAATATCTTCAGGTACGTTATTTGCTAAAGTGCCCCCTCGTAAAGGTTCCATTATTATTACATCGAGTTCTTTGCTTTCAGCATATTTTAGACCAGCAAGTCCTGCTTGATAATCTTCATCCATGTAGTTAAGTTGAATTTGACAAAAATCCCAATTATATGCATCTACTATTTCCTTGAATACTTCATAGTTATCATGGAATGAAAACCCTATTTGCTTGATTTTACCAGTAGATTTTGCTTTTTCTATAAATTCAAACAAGTTGTTTTTAAGTGCTTTTTCCCACTTTTTTTTGTCTAAAGTGTGTATTAAATAAAAGTCGATGCAATCGATTCCCATTTTACTTAATTGCTTATCTAAATACTTATACATATCTTGAGGTTCTTTTATTAACCATGTTGGTAGCTTATCAGCCACATAAACTTTTTCTCTATAGCCAGCTTTAAGTGCTTTGCCTACAACTAATTCACTATGGCCCATATGATATGAATATGCGGTATCAATATAGTTTATGCCTTTGTCAATTGCATATCTTATCTGTTGAATCGCCAAGGCTTCGTCAATATTACCAACATTACCATCTAGTATTGGTAGTCTCATACAGCCATAGCTGATTACAGATACCATATCATTGTTTTTTCCTAATTTTCTGTATTTCATTTTAACTCCCCTTAATTTCCCATATAGGATATATTCATATCGACGACGCCAGAAATGCCGTCTACAACTCCTGATTGAGAATATTGCCATATATCATAATGTCCTGTGTAATAGGGATTAGTTACTCCCCAATTTGCAACCCATACATAATTATTTCTTAGCAAGGACATGTTCAACTCAGAGGTTAAATAACTTGAGCTTGCGTAAACGCCCGAACGATATCCACTGTTTTTAATAGTATTACAAAATGCTTGGCATATCAGTGTTTTCTGTTGTGAGGTGAGGTCTTTGTTCCTTGCATTAGGACCCGAGTCCTCCATATCAATGAATATTGGATAATCTAATGATTGCCCTCCTAGCATTTGAATGCACATACTAGCTTCTTCAACGGCTTCTTGTTTTGTTATTGCAGCATCATAAAAATATGCACCAACTTTAAGACCTGCAGCTTTTGCACCCACTAGATTTTTCTTAAAGGTGCTATCTTCTACTAAAGCACCTGAACCCCATCCCATAAAACCGACTCGTAAGATTACAAAATCAATCCCTGAGTCTTTTACTTTACTCCAATTTATGTTGCCTTGCCAATATGAAACATCAACACCTAATAAATTTGAGATAGAGCCATCATCGCTAAATAAATAGTCCGTACCTTGGATGGTTTGAAAACCAGTTACTTTAGTGCCAGTTTTATCAAAATAATAAGTTTTTCCATCGATGGTTTGCCAACCGTAATATGTAGTGGTTTGTGTGGTTTCAATGGTAGTTGGTGCTATTTGCTCGGCATTAATGGTCCCTTCGCCATAAGGTAATAAATTGTAGCTTGAATCTATTAAAGAAACTTCTTCATAAAAAGGATCTTCTTCAATTTCTTTTTTGCCATATAATAAATAACCGTTTTTATCTAAAACAGCCTCTAAATCAGTTACATTTCCATTTATTAATGTTAGATATTTATTTTCAATTCCATCGAGAGCCGGTATATATTGGTATATTTGTTTACCATTGTCATCAACAAGGGGTACTTCTTCCGTGCTTTCGATTGTTTCTATTCTACTTTCAACAAATTCTATAGTGTCTTTAGAAACAGGAGGAGGTTCGGTTTTATCGTCAGAATGTTTATTGAATTGACCATCTTCTTCAGCAAGGTTTACTTTGTCTTGGGAAACAACTTTTTCTGATACATCTATGGCTTTAGTTTCTACCGGAGGTTCAATAGTAATCGTTAAAGGTTCGGGTATATTGTAATCCTCAGTATCAATTAATTCTAAAGTATAATCGCCTGCTTCTAAATTATCAAAATATACCAAGCCATCTTCATCAGAGTCAGTTAATATATTAGGTTCATCATCGGAATCTAGTAATGAAAGAGAGACCATAAAAGGGTAATCAATAACAATTTTGTCATCTTGATTTTTTATAGTAACGCTTAAGTCAGATTCGAAAGAATTATAAGTTAAATATAGAGTATCTTTTTTTTCTATTTCAAAGGGAAGATCCTTACTATCTAAGTTGATTAAGTTAGATAGATTCATATTAGAATAAGAAGTTGAGTTTGTGGCATTGAACATACCAAAAAAACAAGCAACTGTTAAAGCAACACAAAAAATCAAAACAAATACTAAAGAAACACCTTTTTTTGTTAATATATATGTTAATATTTTTTTCAATTCATCACCTATTTTAATAATTTAATTTCACTTTAGAATACTATAAAACTCAGTAAAAGTCAAAATTCATATGTGTATTCCAATTGTTTTTATTTAGCGTATTATTATGATATAATAAACAAAATTAATAAGGGGGAAGCTATGGAAAAAGGTTTAGTAATCAAGAATAAAGAAAAGTTAGAATATATTAGGCCAAAAGATCCAACTGCTAAGGGTTCTATGTTAGCTAAGGTAATTGGAGAAGATGAAGGCTGGGATGATTATGTTATGAGGGCAATAAAACTTGAACCAGGTGGCACAAGCTTTAAACATAATCACGAATGGCCACATATCAATTATTATATAAAAGGAAAAGGGCTTTTAACCTTAGATGGTGAGGACCATGAAGTTTCCGAAGGAGATTTTTCATATGTTCCAGAAAATAGTACGCATCAATGGAGAAATGAAAGCAAAGAAGATTTTGAATTTATATGTATAGTGCCCAAAGTGGGACATAATATTTAATGGAGGGTGAATTTGAAAAGTAATATAGTATTAATAGGAATGCCAGGGACTGGCAAAAGCGCAGTGGGGAAGGCTTTAGCTAAACATTATGGTTATAACTTTATAGATACAGACGATAGAATAGTAGAGCTAGAAGGAAGAAGCTTACCTGATATAATTGAAAATGGAACCTATGAAGAGTTTTTAAAAATAGAAGGTAATGCAGGTAAAACCTTGGATTGCCAAGAAACTGTAATAGCTACAGGGGGAAGCATGGTGTTAATCGAAGATGCCATTTTACATTTAAAGGAAATCGGAACGTTGGTATATCTAAAAACCAGTTTAGATGTGTTAGAAAAAAGACTAGAAACAACTATGGTATCTAGAGGAGTTGCAACGCCAAGGCCTATGACGGTACAAGAAATATTTAAAATGAGGGCTCCTTGTTACGAGAGATATGCAGATATTTCTGTTGATTGTACCTTTGGAATAGATAAGATGGTAAAAAATATTATAGAATTGTTATAAAAAGGAGCATTTATGAATTTTGGAGAGGCATGCATAAATTATCCATCAATAATGTTATTAATAGAGCCTGAAACGGGTAATATTTTGGAGGCAAATAAAAAGGCTGCCGATACATATGGTTATTCGATAGAAGAGTTAAAGACAATGACCATATTGGATATTAATGTTCTGAAAAAAGAACAAGTAGTTGAAGAAATGAGAATTGCACGTGAAGAAAGTCGTAACTACTTCCACTTTCCCCATAGGACAAAAAATGGGTTTATTATAGAAATGGAAGTTGAAAGTTATCCTACGAAGATTGAAAATAAAAACATACTTCTCTCATTTATAAGACCATGTGAAAAAAGAAGCTACTTCAATAGCGCTGCAATGAAACTTGTACAAGAATCTAGGGATATAGTTGTTGTATTAGATCAAAATTGTAGAATTATAAGGGTTAACAAGAAGTTTGAA
>DATFJV010000075.1:0-13686 GCA_035268985.1 Anaerovoracaceae bacterium
TAATAATCAGAGTATCCCCTTGGTATGTTTTCATTTAGTTACTTTAGTCTATTTATATATCATTTAATTTAAAACCACTATTTATCATTCCTCTGAGCCAATCCATATTACTATGATCTATTCCAGGAATATTAACATTTAATGTATCAATAGTGCTATAGGCTCTCTGTTTAATCTTTAAATTTTTTATTGTTACTTCACATTTTTTTGCTTATACGATTTAAATAATTCTCAGTTTTTATATTATACCATAATTTTAAATATTTTTTACTCCTAGCAGTTCCTAAAGCATACAACTATAATTGTTTCATATTACGTTTTTTATAGTAAGTTATTCAAATTTTAGGTCTCTATCCCTAGTTATTTATACACCATCTTTGGCTTTTATGATGGTTAATTACATTATATCAAATTACTTTCTTAGAATAAAGTAACTCATGATCTTAAACTGTTAACGTAATTTCAGAGTTCCTTCATTGTTTCTTTTGTTTTCGTATATAACCTCCCTTTTGCAATCATCGTAATATCTTGCATGGAAACTGGTATTCTCAAAACATTCCATCTTCAAAGTATTCTGATAATGTCGGGGCACCTTCACTTTCCTTTTGACTACCATCTATTCTATAAGGCAAAGAAACCTCTTTCCAAATGTGAAAACTATACGATATTTCCCATTATTCATTTAATGGGAAATTTAAAGATGTCGCTCGATAATTTCTAATCACTTGAATTTGCATAACGTTGTTAATACATCTTTAAGGCTTTATAGGTATTGATTATATATTATTTTTCGCCTATACTTAAGTGTAATTCAATCTGCTTTAATAAAGCAATTTATATATGTAATACCGGAGGTAACAATGAAAACCAAAATATTAGTATTCATCACATTATTAATAATTCTATTATCAGGCTGTACTACCCATGCCATTAAAGAAGATGATATTAATAAAACTGTAAATACTTTTCTTAATTTCACTTGTATAAAGCCCATTCTTGAATTTGCATACCCTACGCCGGAATTAACTCTAAAAAATGGTAATAATCTTATTCAATATAGTTCAAAAGGAAATCTTACTTATAAAAGCTTAGCAAAAAGCACTTTAATTTATAAAATAAACAATACTCCTAGCGAAGAATACATAGAAATAAATTCCGAATCAGATTCAACCACTATAGAGTTTGACAATGTTCCAGATAAAATCACAGAAAGAATATACAAAGATAATAAATTAATAAAGGTTTCCGATGTTAAAAACGATGCTTTAAGGATGCCTTCTCATGAAGGTCTATATAGAATTGAATTAGAATGTTTTTGGGAAAAGGAAGATTCTGAAAGCCTAGAGGGAGAATTAATATATAGCTTTGATTTTTATTATAATATGCCTTCTAAGTTTAAAATTTCAAGCGATAGTCTTCAGCCCGGTAGCAACATCATTATCCATGCAGAAAACATTAAGGATTCAGACACTATTAATGTAAATACAACATTATTTAATAACACTATTGAGTTCTACCCCGAGCCATATGGTTATTTTGCTATTATTCCTATAGACGGAGCTTTAACACCTATGGATTATAGTATTACTATTGAATCTAGTGAAGATAATGTCAAATTCGAAGACACTGTTACTGTACTCGAAAGAGAATATGAAACTCAGCATTTATATATTTCATCAAGCACACTTTCATTAAGATCTCAAGAAAACATTGAAAAGAATATTGAGACTTTAACCAATTCAAGAGATATTAACAATTCTTCTAAAACCATTTTATGGTTCGAACCTTTTATAGTACCTTCAGAAGGTATAATAACTACAGAATACTACCAAATTCGTTACACCAACGGCAATCCAACGCCTAGGTTTCACACAGGAATAGATATTGCTGCTCCATATAATACTCCTATACTCGCTACAAATAGCGGAAAGGTTGTAGTTGCTGAAGAAATGACGTTGACCGGAAACACCTTAGTCATAGATCACGGGTGTGGATTTTTCAGTACATATTGTCATCTAAATACTATGTATTTCGAACCTGGAGAAAACATTAACCGTGGTAATATTCTAGGACTGATGGGGTCAACAGGTTTTTCAACAGGCCCTCACCTCCACTTTGAGATATTCTATAACGGAGTCTATTTGGACCCTGAATTTTTCTATGATAAAGACCCCTATAGAGATAGCTTAATCATTAAATGATTATACCATATTTAGTTGAACTCCACTCTGTTTCTGCCGTTTCTTTTTGCTTTATATAACAATTCATCGACTCTATTCGTTGCATTTTGCATTGATTCCCCTTCAATAATTTCCACCACTCCGAAGGAGCAAGTAACCACGTCTCCTGTATCGAAATCATAATCATCTAACGCTTTTCTAATTCTTTCAGCAAGGATTACTGCCTTTTCGCATTCTGTTTCAGGCAACAGTATTATGAATTCTTCTCCTCCAAATCTAGCAAAAATGTCGGTACTTCTTAACATCTTTTTCACTATATTTACGCTATCTTTCAGCACCTTGTCTCCTGCTAGATGTCCATAATTATCATTTACCAGTTTGAAATAGTCAAAATCTATCATTATAAGGGAAAGTACTACTCCATATCTGTCCTTGTGTTGAATCCATCTAAGAAGTTCATTATCGAATTTTGCCCTGTTGTAGATTCCTGTCAAATGGTCCGTTTCGCTTAAAATCCTAAGCTCAATTTCATTGATATAGTTTGTTCTATTTGAATAATTTATCCTGTAGTAGGTAATTGTTAACACCAATATCATTATGAAAGAATATACCATACCTGCAATAAAATGTTGGTATTCAAGATTTGGAAAAATGTTGCTGGATAATATAAAAAACGCTATATATAAAATCAATGATACTAAAATTTTATTTATGAACTTATTTGGAAGTATGAATATAACTGATAATAAAATAATCAAGTCCATAACCTTCAGGAAAAACTCCTCATTATTGTATTGGCTTATGATGATAAAATATGATCCTGTTAGAATAATCTCAACAATTGAAACTAATAAACTTATCTTACTACTATCATGACTCTTTTTTATCATATAGTAAAGACATCCTATGACGATTAACGTCGACCCTCTTATAGCAATAATTGTAATATAGTTTAATTCGTTATTCAAAAACAAGTATTCCGGTATAAAAAAAAGACTATAAAAAATTGCAGTCAGTAATATCAAGGGCTTTAGATATCTTGAATCCCTCTTCATAATTTTATTGAAATACTCACTTTCAATTTTTTTATTTTTGAAACTACATGTAAGCTTATTAATATCATATTTTTCTGATTTTTTCATATACCACCTTCAAATATATTTACACCTTTAACTTTTCTATAAATTATATTTTTTTATTATTTATTTTCCCGAATGTAATTGTACCCTATTGTCCTTTATGGAACTCTGGCTTTCTTCTAATAGAAAACTATTGATTTTCCGCCTTGTATTACCGTATATTGCACCTCCAATAACTAATTCCTCTACTACCGGAACTAAAACAATCCTTATAAACAGATTACTATTGCCATCAATTTTATTAGGATAAATCTTATCCTTATTTTAAAGAGTATTGGTAATATTAAGAAACAGTAAAACCCAATTCCAAAATACAAAAGCTAGCAACATAATAAATAGATATGTTTTGTTGTCTGTTTCTCTGTTGTTCATAGTGGGTAATAATAAACCTCACATAGTAATGACCTCATTTCAATATGTTTGCATACTATCTTGCTTTGTTTTATCTTTATTCACAGGTTTTTTCAAATCAAATATCGTTCTACATAAGATCATAATTATGGTTAACTCTATCCAAAATACTAATGAGGTATTTCCGTAAATGAAATCCATAAACCATGTATACGTATTACCTATCACTTCAACATTTAGTAATACAAAGAATACATTGCTTAAGCTATGATAAAATATAGTTAGGTTTAATCGTCCAAATTGTTGATAAATGCAAGCGTACATACCACTTAATACAGCAATGTTCATCGCAACACTAAAGCCAAATGGTAAATAGAATACTGCGCACAACAACGATACTATTATTACGGATGTAGATTGTTTGAATTTCTTTCTTAAATTTCCGTAAATTACACCTCTAAATACTACTTCTTCCAATACAGGTATAGCTATGGCTAGTATTATGAACCATAGAAATAAATTAGAATCTATGCCTAACTTATATGGTAATAGCCTTTCTATATTTATAATATCTGTAACCCTATCAATAAGCATTACAACCCAGTGCCAAAACAACAAAGATAGTATTGTTATAAATATGGTAATCTTATAATTAATATTTCTTTTTTCCAGTTTTGGAAACATATCAGTGCTCATCATGATAACCTCCTTTAAAACTATCATTACTATGAACACAATTTTGTGAAATTCTCAAATTCATGTTCATAGCATGCTTTTACCTAGTCACTCAATTTACCCAAAAGTAATCCTGTCAACTCAACTATGGGACTTTTTTGCAGTGGATATGTTCCCATCAAGTCTTAATCCACAAGGGATTCTGCCATTCTGCAAAACACGCAGAACCTCTTGTTTTCTACACTTTCAAGTCTTTTATTTCTCTACCCTTGACATCAATACTACCGTCTCAACGTGTGTCGGGTGATAAGTGGGAATATGGTTCTTTTCCCTTCTTTAAGAAACCATTTTCTTTATTTGAATCATCATCTTTGCCCATAGTAATTGTTGATTTTGGACCGGTCTTAAATACGAATGTTAATTGATGCGGATCTTTTTGACCTTTGTCATCAGTGCCACCTAGGATAATCTTCTCGACAATAGATTCAAAGACATCGGCATCAAATTTCTTAAGGGGCTTATTAGCATCAAAATACTTCCTAAAACTTTTAAGCCTTGCTTTCATTTCTTTTTCTTCACTGGCTGTCAAAGACAGTTCATTAGTTTCCTTGATTAGTCGTTCTTTATCTGTATTAAGTTCAAGAAGCTTGTTATCATAATTTTCTCGGTCAATGGCGCCATCAAGATGAAGATCGATCAGCTTCTTGATTTTATCTTCCACCTTACTCAGCTCTTTATTAAGTGTTGTTAGTTCTTTTTTGCTGGTACTTCCACTTAATGTATTTTCAATGGCCTGAATAAACTCTTCAATGATATCTCTGTTATACTGACACATTTCATTAAAGACTTTTACAAAGGCTTCTTCAATAACAGCTTCATGAATACCCTTGCTTTCAGGACAATGTTTCTTACCATGCTTACTGGATTTGATACAGTGCCACACCACTTTTTTATTTTTGGTGCCTGAGTTCCATGCTCTTCTGCCAACAGTTGTTTCGCAAAATCCACACTCGATTTTACTGCTGAAAGTATACTGTCTGCTATAACGCTTTAACCGTCCTTTTTCCATGTTGCAATTACGTTTATTTCTAATAGCTTGGGCTTTTTCAAAGGTTTCTTTACTGACAATGGGTTCATGGTGGTCTTTGATGTAATATTTTTCTTCTTCACCCATATTGTCAAGGCGCTGCTTAGTAATGGGATCAACGGTAAAGGTCTTACCTAGGAGTAAATCACCCATGTATTTTTCATTCTTCAAAATGCCCCTTATGGTACTATCAGGCCAATTGGTACTTCCTCTTTTTGTCTTATATCCTTTGTCCTTTAACTCATTTCCAATAAGACGAGCACCCTTACCTTGATTATAAGAATCAAAGATAAACCGAACAACTTCAGCTTCTTCTTCATTGATGATAAGTTCTTTGCTTTTTTTGTCGTAGTCATAGCCTAAACAACCTTGAAAACCAACCAGCTCTCCACGCTTCATTTTCATCTTTAGACCCATTTTTACATTGGTTGAAATACTTTCACTTTCCTGTTGGGCAATTGAAGTTAGCACCGTCATGGCTACTTCGCCTTGCATTGAGAAGGTGTTAATATTCTCTTTTTCAAATAATACAGCAACATTATGCTTTTTTAAAAGTCTGGTATATTCCAGTACGTCTTTTGTATTTCTACCAAATCTTGAAATGCTCTTGGTAATGACTAGATCAAACTCACCAGCCACGGCATCACGAATCATCTCTTGAAAGCCAAGACGTTTATCAATATTAGTGCCACTAATACCGGCATCAGAATATATCTTTGCCAATTCCCACTTAGGGTTTTCTTTGATCTTCTGCTCATAATAAGCCACTTGAGAATCATAACTTGACATCTGTTCAGCTGAATCAGTACTGACTCTACAATATGGGGCAACACGTATTTTGGAGAGTTCTTTCCCTGATGCACGGTCAAATTTATTCTTTTTAGGTTTTATAACTTCTACTTCTTTCATGACATCACTTCTTTCATGACATCACTTCCTTCACGGAATCTAAAACAGGGTTACTTCTTATGTGTCCATTCATGCTCTTCTAAATACACATCAAAGTCATCTTTTTCAGGTACACTTAAACGCTTTAGATTAAATTTCTCATATTCTTTTTCAGCAAGTTCCTTAGCCACTTCATGTGAAATAGAACCTGCACCAGTAAGAATGTCTCGCTCATTAAATTTTAGGAAGGCATTGAGTTTTTCTTCCCAATCCTTCATATGCATAGGATTACGTCTTTCTGCCTGATCTTCTGCATAATCGAGATACATGGTTACAATACGGTTAAGGGATTTTATTTCTTTTTCCGTCAAATAATTTTTGGCAACAGTAATATCTCCTTTGCGTACCTTATCACCTTTCCAAGTGGTAAGTCCCATATTGTCTTTTGAAGCATCAGCTCTTTGTTCAATGAGTTCTGCAGCTGTATGACCATGAATACCAAAATGAAGTTTGTTTTGCACCGTTGCAAAGAACTTTTTAGCTTCTTCTGATTTTCCATCATAATCTATAGACAAGGCATAGATATCCGTAATTTTCTTATAAAATCTTTTTTCTGAGGCTCTAATATCACGAATACGTTCTAATAGCTCGTCAAAGTAGTCATCACCAATATTACGCATACCCTTAAGACGTTCATCATCCATGGTAAATCCTTTAACTAAGTACTCGTTTAGTCTTTCTGTTGCCCATCGTCTAAATTGTGTGCCTCGACTAGAACGTACACGGTAGCCTACGGCAATGATTAATTCTAGGTTATAAAAACGTACTGTTCTCTCAACCTCTCTATTTCCCTCGGTTTGAACTATTCGGTTTTCCCGAATAGTTCGATTTTCTTCAAGTTCACCTTCTGCATAAATATTTTTTATATGCTCATTAATTGTATTTACGCCTTTTTGATAAAGCTCAGCAATCGCTTTCTGTGTCATCCATACTGTTTCATTTTCAAGTCTTACATCTATTTTTGTTTTTCCATCTTCTGTCTGATATATGAGTAAATCGTTAATATGTTCCAATGTAACCCTCCTTCTCCATATGTAGCTTATAATTCATCAGATACTGTCTGTTGTTTTTAAGTGAACTATCCGGTAATTCCGGATAGTTCATCAATCTATGTTCCCAATTATCATTTTAATTTTATCATAGTAGATAATTAAGTGCTACTTAAACCTCGTTTTATTTTGTATTTTCTTTCCAACTCAGCTTTGATCTTGATGAATTCTTTTTCTGAAATCATCTTTTCATCAAGCAGGTTGGAAAGCATGGCTAACTGTATTGTAAACTTCATTAAGTTTTCCATCTGACCCTCCTGCTTGATTTTCTTTTCATATTATTTTATATTCTTAAGAGCCTCCTGTAGCTCTTCTAGTTCTTTGGTGTATTTTGTCAGATTCACCAATTTAATTTTTCCTTGATGGCATAACATCACCAAATGATTTAACTCACCCCCAATCTTTGATAGCCTTGAATTTATTTCATGCAAATCATACTGAATTATTTCTTTGTTTAAAGCTTTATCTAAGATATAATCCGTTAATGATTCACATCTACTCTTAGCTGCTAATTTTATAATTTTTGATCTATCTTTTTCTGTTACGCGTATATTGATTTGCTTGTTTCGCTGTCTCATAATGTTCCTCCTGCAAATGGGTGTGGGCTTGCCCACTTTTAAACACTTTGGCTGTACAAAGTGGAAGCTTGCCCCTGTTAAAACAGGGTAAATAAATCCTCAAGCTTCAGCTGCCGTCCAGTAACTAACTAGACGCTTTCGGATTTATTCTGGGATATTGAAGATAAAAAGGATTATGACTTCGTCAGCAAATAGTGAACCGTGCTTTTGGACCACTTCTCACCGGTATATTCCGTCATTTTATCTGCAATTTCCTGATAGGATAATTGATTGTACTGATACATTTTAAGAAGTCGCATATGTTCACCAGATGCTCTTGATGTTCGTCCAAAATGATCTGGACGTGCCCTTAATTGGTCATTTTCATCAAGCAATGATTTAATATTCTCTTCCAATATCCTCATTGCTTCTTCAAGTTGTTTGATGGATTTTTCCTTGAGCTCAAGCTTATGTTCAAGTAGTTGGATCTCTTCCCTAGCTTCTTGCAATTCTGCTTTTACTTCTTCTGCACCAAATAGTTTACCTAACATATCTTCACCTGCCTTTCAAGGGTGCAAGTGTGCAATGGTTATAAGCATTGCCCCCTTGCACTCTTGATTTTATAATTGCCATTTCCAACCTTCCTTTGTTTTGATAGATTTCACTTCAAGATTCTTTTTAGCTGTTTTCAGTGTTCTTTGAGAAATCTGCTTTTCTTTTGCCTTTTCTACAACATAATCACTGGCTTTTGCACCATCATCAAGCACTTCTTTAATCAGCTTTTCAGCTCTTTTAAGAACACTTTCCGTTGAACTAGCACCAAGCAATTCATCCAGATCAATATCATATTCTCCTATCCAAGCAAAGCCATTTTCTTCATCTAGCTTAAAAGCAATCTTCTTGCCTTCAGGTGCTAAGCTTGATTTAATCTGAGCCATGACACGAATAGATGGATCAGCTCTTACACGCCCTACTAAGAGAACACTCCTAGCGGCAGCTGTAATATCAATAGAACCCAGTCCACGGTAAAGCCCTTTTGTGCCACCAGCCTTATTCATATGTCCAATAATAACAATGGCACAGCCCGTTCTCTCTGCAACACTAGAAAGATTTTTGAAAATAGGTCTGATTTCATTTGCCCTATGCATATCTACACCAGAACCTAAATAAGCCTGTAAGGGATCAATTATTAACAGCTGAGCACTCGTCTCTATAATGGCTTCTTCAATTCTCTTATCTGATAAAGTCAGCTCCTTATGACTTTCATCAATTACGATCACTTTGGTACAATCAGCACCTGCTGCTAATAATCATGGTTTAATGGTGTCACTTAAGCCATCTTCTGCTGTCTGATAAATAACATTGCTCCATTCTAGCGCCTCCTCACTTAAAGGCAATATAGCACCAGTCGTCATTGCTGATGCAATTGCCAAAATCATGGTCGTCTTACCCTCTCCTGGATCACCTTGAATAATAGTGATTTTCCCAATGGGAATATAAGGCTTCCATAACCATTTCACTTCTGTTACCTCAACATCACTCATGTTGATGAGTTTCAGTTCATTTTCATGTTCCAATTTGTTTACCTCCTTTTTGTCCCTATACTTATAAGCCGATTTTTCGAGGGGGTTGGTCTATTCATTTTGCATTTTAATTCTTACTCCTCACTTATTAGCCCAAAAATCATAGGGGGTGTACCAAAAAAAAGTATAAAAAAATCCCCCCTATCTATTAAGCCGAAAATAGATAGGGGGGTGCCGAAAATATTTTGTTAATATCCTATTTTAGAACCATCTACACCTGTTCATTATTCAATATCTTTACAATACCATTAGTTCCATCAACTTCAATAATATCTCCATCTTTAATTGCTATTGTCGCATTCACAATACCACAAACACATGGCAAACCATATTCTCGAGCAATAATTGCACCGTGTTGTAGTGTACTCCCTATTTCTAATACAATACCTGAAGCCTTTATAAAAATCGGAGTCCATGATGGTTCTGTAGCTCTGGTTACAAGTATTTCACCATGCTCCAAATTTTTCTCAAAAGGATCTGACATTACTTTCGCCTTACCACGGACAATTCCTGCCGAAACACCATCACCTAAAAGGTCTCCTTGTTCAGACACTCTTTTCTCAACAAATATCTTTCCCCGGCTGTCGTTAATAATGGGCCACTGCTTTACTTTTTCTACACGTATATATTGATGCAAATTCTTTTCTATGAGGCACCTCAAATCTAGCCCATCATCTTGGAGTCCTAAATCAATTTCCTTTGCATGAAGATTAAAAACATCTTGAATATTATCTAATCTTCTTTCACGAACCCATTTTTCACCTATGGATAAGGCAATATTTCGAATACTTTCTACATAAACTGTTAATAAATATTTGGGCCATTCTCTATAACCGAAAAGCTTTTGATACGTATCCGCATATTTTCTGAATTTCTTTTCTTTCTTTTTACTTCTAGCACAGTTCAAAAGTTTTTCATATGCTATGTGCCTTTTTTCAGAAAATCTTTCTTCTTTCACACCACTTGTATCAATCATTTTCAGTTGTGAATAGAAACTTTCATAATTCTCTGCATTTCTCATGTTTGCAACATCTATTTCCCCAAATCCTCTAGAACCATAGACGTATATGAAATGATCATATATTTCTAAAAATGATTCAGTGAAATCTCTATTTATTATTTTTTCTTTATATATATCGTAACTACCAATTGCCTTAAACTCTTTATGTGAAGCAAGGGCCTTCATGGCGTTTGCCATCTGATCCGTTGGATTATTAGATAGTCCCATACCCAAAACCCCAATTTCGCCAGCTATTTCATCACCATCGAATATTTTTTTCAGCTTGCTTAGGGCATACATAGCTGCTATCATAGCCTTCTGATCTTCCATTGTCTCGAACAAGATATTTCTTGAATAATCAAGGGTTTGCTCTAGGCTATGACAAGACTCAAAATGCTTGTCGACTTCTTTTTTTAGAAGTTTAAATGTCTCCTCATTAATCCGATTACATTTGTCAGAAAAAGCATCCACATCTTTATATGCTTGAAATAAACCATGTATGGACATAAAGGCGACCCTGAATAACCCCTTTCTTGATACATTCATTAACTTGGTTTTCTTTTTTGCTTTATACTGGCCTTTAAGGGGGATCTGCTCTAAAGTTCTTTTTACTGATTGATTATATTCGCCCAATAAAGTGAGTGTTATTTTTGAACCCATTGCTTTTAACATATTAGATATGTTAATATATTGTCTCCCATGAATGTTGAGCATTAATCCTTCAAAACCAACAGGAAAAATACCCAACTCTAACTTCTCAACTGTTGGTCCCCATAGATCAAGTCCCAATACTGACATTGGTTTTTGAAAACCTTGGGTAATCACAATATGATCCATATAAAGTTTTTTTCCTTGTCCAGGTTCAGTTAACATCTCTGGAAATAATGGTATATACGTCGTTATTGGTCTAGCCTGAAGCAAGTATAGCTTTCCATCTTCAAAAGCCCATTCAATATCCATGGGCTTCTGATAGTGTTTTTCACAATTTTTAATCAAGGTAGAAAGCTCCAGAATCTGCTGATCCGTCAGAGCCTGTTTATTTGGTTGATCATTAACTTTTTCTTCAATGCCACCACTATCTCGTAGCCACAGCGAAATCAATTTTTCTTTAACCTGTTTTTCAATGATCTTCTTTTTTACACTATCAATTATATAGGTGTCAGGTGTTACAATACCAGATACAATTGCTTCTCCAAGGCCAAAGGACGCATTAATATATACTTCATCAAAACAATTATTAAGAGGGTTGAGAGAAAAACCAACGCCACTGACATCCGAAGCAATCTGCCTTTGAACAATGATGGCAATACTGGTGTCTCCTAAATCAATGTGGTTTTTATTCTTATACTCCATCACCCTATAATCAAAACATGAAGAAAAAGCTTTGGCGATAACCAATTCTAACTGATCCATTATAACGCCCAAATAAGTTTCGTACATCCCCGCAAAGCTACTACCTTCTAAATCTTCTTCAGGTGAAGAAGAACGAACTGCAAAAACTTGGCCATTTAAAGCCATGAGTTTCTCTTCAAAAATTTGTTTTTGAGTCCTTGTAAATCTTTTTTCTTCTGCTAAAGTTTTCACTTTGTCACAATGATCCTTTGATATATCCTGAAGCATTACTTTCCATACTTCTGACGCTTTTATATCTTGAAGCCACTCATGGAAAAACGACACGGACAAGACAATCCCTTCTGGTACAGGCATACCTGCATTTGTTGTTTGAATTAAGGCTTTAGCTTTACCCCCAACTTCTGCTAATTTTAATTCTTTATTGTAATTAAACGGAAAAATCATATTTGCCTCCTTTATCTAACAACCAAACTTATGCATTCAAATTGGATTGTATGATCTTTTTTCATTCAATCTATCCTTTATGGTTGACAACTCATCTGGAATTTCGTCTTTTTCTATTATCTTTGATCCAACCATAGGTTACCGCCAATATGGTTGTCATACTTGAAGATACTGTCCAGAAAGCGATTTCAAGGAAATCATATCCAATTCCTGTGAAATAGATGACGATCAATGATGATGATGTACCAATCAACACAATAAAAAATGAAATTGCTGCTGCTTTTTGGATATCTTGATAAAACGCTTTTGTTGGTTTCTCGAATAGATATCCTAAGTAGAGCAAATATAATAGGTAGTTGAGTTTGGATAAATCGGATGGATTAATAATTAATCCATAAATACCAAAAAGACTAAACAGAGATAAGAATGTAAATGGGTTTATTTTTCTCATGATGAATGATCCTCCTTTATCTAACAACCAATATGCAAATTCAATTAACCAGTACAATTCTGCTTAAGTTGATTGTCTTGATTTATAAATGTTTATTAGCCTAACATAAACACTAGCGAGAATATCACTAGCTATTACAATACAAAAAAACAAAGCGATGGTTGGCAGAAAGCTTAGGGAATTCATGCCAATTAGATTTAAAGATAATAAACACGTGATCAATACCCAATGAATAAAATATATGGTGGCTACATTTCTGCTCCATCTTACAATGGTTGTTTTTAAAATCCCAATAAATCCTTTCGATAGAAAAAATATAAGTCCTATCCAAAAAAACACAAAGAATAAAATAATGATACTATCAAAAATATCCTGATGATGATAAGTGAAAATATCCGAAGAATTTATGTCAATGTTCAAAATCCTTGAATCAAATTAAGTAGATATCCAGCAATAATAATGAGCAAACCACGTTTTAATAATATTTTAGAATTAGATTTTTTTGAATATACAATTCCCGCCCCAAAAATAAACATAAATACAGGAGCGGCAGGCGGCCCACCAAGAGCATTTACAATTGTACCCCCAAAAGAATATATAACTATCTCCTTTTAAAAACTTCTTAAAACGTGAACAGCAATCATGAATAAAACAGCTAACCCTCTTGCTATATCAAGTTCATTTTGTCTTCCAGTGTTTACCCTTTGTTTATCAAAAAAATTATCAATCAATTTTATCCTCCCTTAGCATGGTCCACATGGGTTGATTAATAACCGGTAAGCTCATTTCTTCAAGGGTCTTAAAACCAAACCTCTCGTATAAACGAACATTGCTTTCTGTTTCTGTTTCTAAATAAATTGGAAGTTTGG
>DATFJV010000076.1:0-2516 GCA_035268985.1 Anaerovoracaceae bacterium
AGTACGAAATCAATTGATTTCGTACTTTTTAGAGTATAATTACACCTCTTTATTCTTTTTAATAATTCTACCAGTAATAAGGTGGTTTTCTAAAACAATTAAGGTCAACCCGATTATTGCTATAACGGAATTGATAACAGATTCACTAATCATTAATAGAATAACCGCTATAATAGAATTGGCTATAAATACACTAATAAATATTTTTTCATTATTTATCTTAAAGTAAATTACGCCTGCAGAAACTAAACAAGCTATAATTATTAACAATGTATAAACCCAGTCCAAATTTTTTTCTTGTTTCGGTTCTTTTTCTTCTATTATTTCTTTTTCTAACTCATCTTCATCCATGGCAACATCTTCTTCTAAAATCTTTTCTTCTTCAGTATCTTCTGGTTTTAACTCAGTTTCCGAATTTGATTTACTTGTACTAGAAGTGGTTGTATTGCTTGTAGTGGATTTAGTTATAATTTTTTGGTCAGTATCTTCTGTATCGGTTGTCACAATTTCGGGTTCAGCAGGTTCGTTAATTCCAACAGTCACACTCCTAGTACCCGGAGAATAAAGATTTGCATCCAAGTCAGACATACCTTCTGCCGGTGTTGCCGTTACTGTACAGTTACCGCTCGAACCTGCAGTTATATTCACAGGAACAGTATTGTTTTCTACCCATATTGAACTTTGAGATGCACTACCATTACTAACGCTTATATTAACTCTACCACAACATTGACCTCCAACATTGAAAACAAAAGTCCCATTTGGATCAATGCTACTTACACTTGAAGTAGCGTTAAAAGAAGGCGTTGCGGCATATACTGCAATAGGTATTATCATAATACATAAAATTGTCACTATTATTAACCTGATATTTTGTCTTGTTTTCATTATATTACCTCTCAAATCTTATTTATTATTATTTTTGTGATAGCTCGGATATTCCCATTATGCTATTTTTTATAGCCATATAGTCAGTAGCATAGATTTTACCATCCCTATTAGTATCAGCTGCAAGTGCATATGGGCCAGAAAGTTTATTTGAAGTACCCATTATTTGAAATTTAATTTTCAAATAATCCGTAGCATAAATTTTACCATCGCCATCCGCATCTCCAACTATTACTATAGTTTTAGTATATCTTACCCCATTCAATTCTATAGTAAATCTCATTCCTGTAGAAACAATACCATCATTTACAATAACTCCATTGCTATCTGTAACTGATACATATGTTATTTCACCTAGAGCATTTAATTTTTTCTTTAAATCATTAACCGGCATATTTAAATCTAAACCTTTTACATATTCCGTAGTTGTATCAGTAGCATTAATTAAATTTATTCTTACTAATTTTTGTTCTAAATTTTCAATTATTTCAAATCTAACAGCAGCACTTTCAAGCGATGAATAGTCATTAGATCCCGTCACAAATGCCTTAACATAGTATGTACCAATTTCACTAGGTTTATCTATCTCTATATTGCAAATTGAATCTGAATAGTACTTGTATGTCGATGTTCCATATTTTGCTACTGAATTTGGATTGCTTCCAATTTCTCCGTATAGCCAATTATCCATTGATAGTCCAGAAATCCAGCTATTCTCAGCTTTCTCAATAATAAATACTTTTGTGACTGTTCCTTTATACAGACCTTTGCCTGTTATAGTCACTTTAGCTTCTCCAACTTCAATATTGTTTTCATAAACAACTTCAAAGTCTATACCTTTTGTTAGCCCTTCAATTGATACTTCAGGTTTTTTAGCATTGCCATCAAATTTGTAGCTTTCTTGAGAAAGTTTAACATCACTATCTATAAGATAGCTATATTCGTCAATATGTATTTCTCCATTATCAGCTACAACAAATGCCCAGCCATTTTCCGAAGAGTCAGTTTTGTTTTCTATTTCCAGTATATAAATGTTATCTTGGAATTCGTTATATCCCCCTTTTTCTAAATAGAAAAGATAAGTTTCAATTAGATTCGAAGCATCTTCTGGATTTGAAACATTCCCTTCAATATATTTTTTAGCAGTAACATCCCATTGGTCATTAGGATAATATGTTTCCCCAATCGTTATTATTTGATTAACTATTTGTTCTTCTGTAGCTGTAACATCTGTATTTATATAATTCAATCCAATTGTTCTTGCATCAATATATCTTGTTGTGTCAGGGAAGTAATAAACATCATCTTTTAACAACATTACCTGATTTGATGCCATAAAGGGATCCCCTTCTCCTATTAATAGATATACCAGTTCCCCTCCTAAATTTGTAATTTCATCTATGGAAAAAACTTCGCCTATGTTCCATACTGGATTAATTGGTCCTAATCCTCCTGTAAACGCAATTAAAGAGTTTATATTCGTCAACGAAATCAGTCTTAATGTATCATCCAAACTTGAGACTTTATTAAATTTTCTTTGATTAACAGCTTCTGCAACTATAGAAACAAACTCTTGATTAGCATCTTCATAATTTACATTTATATCAAATACTTTCTCAGCAGAAACG
>DATFJV010000077.1:0-33823 GCA_035268985.1 Anaerovoracaceae bacterium
AACCTTAATATATGGATATGTTTTATCATCCTTCATCAAAACATTGTACTTAGGCCTATATTTTTTTATCAAATTACTCTCTAAAACCAATGCTTCAATTTCAGATGCACATGATATATAATCAAACTCAAAAATATTTGAGACCATTGATTTAATCTTAGGATTTGTTTGATATGATTTTTGAAAATATTGTCTAACTCTATTTTTTAGAGATATTGCTTTCCCAACATAAATAATAGTTCCCAAGCTATCTTTGTGCATGTATACCCCTGGTGAATCGGGCAGTTTTTTTAATTCCTCTTCAATATTAAACATTATTTGTGATAGGTCCAGTTTCTTCTTTTTCTGTCCTCCTCCATTTCCATACTTTTTATAGCCATTTCCTTGATTTTTGCTGCTCTTCTTTCACGTTTCTTTTTTAAATTGATTCGCCTTAAATTGATTATATATGATATGCCCATTAATATAAACAATGCAACAATACCTGCAATTATTGATGCTCTATTTGATATATATATATATGAAGGAAACCAACCCACTTTTACATCTTCATTGACCATTAAATCGACTCCACCTACTAATTCATTGCCAATATATATATTGTATCTACCGACAACTTCACCCTTTGTTACAGGTGCCGTCAAGTTTTTATCTATAACTGTTACTGTTTCGATTAATTCCTCAGATGCGCCCTTTGGCAAATATACATAACCTTTATTTTTAGCCATAACATTTAGCTTGGTGATTTCACCATGTCTAACCTTTATCTCTCCAACTACATCACCATATTTAATCAAAGCATTCCTTGTGACATTATTAATACTATAATCTAAAAGTTTTATTGAATCTGAAACAATATTGTTTTCATTATCACCTAATATAACTACTATTAAATCCATGTCATCATTTATACATCCAACCGTAAGACTGCTGGTATTATCGTTTTGTCCTTTTCCTGTTTTACCAGCATATACACCTTCATACATGGAAATTCTATCAGAACCATTTACCTCAACTAACTCCCCACTATTTAAAAGCGCTACTTTGGTTTTAATTATTCTCTCATCACTTTTATTTGTGGCTCTAATCGTACATTCACTCATAGATAATATTTTCTTTATTAATGGGTAATCTAAAGCTTTTCCAGTCATCATTGCAACATCTTCCGCTGAGCTGTATTGCATTTCATCACTTATCCCAGTAGGATTTGTAAAATTAGTGTTTTGAAGATTCAATTCCTTTGCTTTAGCATTCATTGAACTTACAAATTCTTCTAAAGATTCCATTGAATATTTAGCTAAAGCTTGTGATGCCTCGTTAGATGAATCTATTAGCATAAGTTTAATTAAATCACTTACGCTAATTATTTCGCCTTCTATTAGTCCTCCTTCTTCAAAATCTAAATTTTCGTCAATTTCCAGTTTATTATCATATTCCACGTCTGTTTTGATATTGTCAATTAGAACCATTGCTGACATTAGTTTGACTATTCCCCCAGGATTTAGATGTTGCTCTGGATTCTTTTCATAAACTGCTTCTCCAGTTGAAGCAGCTAATACATACGCACCCGACCCACTAATTTCAGGCGTTATGTTTTCCCCATAGGATTTATTGGGCAATACAACAATTACCATGGCAAAAGCCATAGTAATTGCGATGATTTTTTTTATTATATTTGATTTTTTTTCTATATTATTTATTTTCATTTTCAAAGTTTTTCATAAAATCTACTAAAGCGTCTACACCTTCTACTGGCATTGCATTGTACAAACTAGCCCTTAAACCACCTACAGATCTATGACCTTTAAGATTTATTAAACCAATACTCTTGGCTTCTGCTATGAATTTAGCATCTAGATCTTTATCGCCTGTTACGAACACAATATTCATAAGTGATCTATCTTCTTTTTTCACCGGGCACTTAAACATTTGGCTTTCTTCTATGGCATTATATAGCTTTTCTGCTTTAGCTACATCTATTTTGTGCATCTCTTTAACGCCACCTATACTCTTAATATATTTAAACACCTCTCCCGCTATATATATTGTGTAACATGGCGGTGTATTATACATTGAATCTTTTTCAGCATGTATTTTGTAATCCAAGTAAACTGGTGTTTTTTCATCCGCAAAACCAATTAAATCTTCCCTCATGATTACCATGGTCATTCCAGCTGGTGCTACATTTTTTTGTGCCCCCGCATATATTAAACCGAACTTACTAACATCAATTTCTTCTGACAATATGCATGATGACATATCAGCTACTAATATTAAGTCTCCCACATCAGGTACCTCATTAAAATGTGTACCACAAATAGTATTGTTATATGTAATATGAACATAATCTGCATCTGCTCTGAAGTCTTCTTGTTTAAGTTTTGATATATATGTAAAATTATCATCTTCTGAGCTTGCTGCTACCTTAATATCCCCAAACTTTTTAGCTTCTGTATAAGCTTTTTTTGCCCAAGAACCAGTAATTACGTAATCAGCTTTTTGGGAATTTTTCAAGAGATTTAAAGGCACCATAGAAAACTGTAATGTTCCTCCGCCTTGCAAAAACATCACCTTGTAGTTATCAGGTATGTTCATCAGATCTCTTAAATTTGCTTCCGCCGTAGTTATAATTTCATCGAATTCCTTAGACCTATGACTCATTTCCATAACGGATTCCCCTAACCCATTATAGCTTGTCATTTGTTTTGCTGCATCATTTAAAACTTCCAATGGCAACATAGATGGTCCCGCTGAGAAGTTAAATACTCTTTCATTAATACCCATTAAAATTTCCCTCCAAATATCCACGTTTAATACATTAATTAACGTAAAAATTATATCACTTATGATGTTGAAAGTAAAGACTATAGGTGATATACTCTATTTGTTAGTTTGAAATTTAGTCAGTAGTTTTGGGAGGGGTTAATAATGGAAAAATTATACGTTTCAACTTTGAATAATATCTCAACTGTTGGTCTTAATCATCTAAATGATAATTATGCACTAACAGAAGACATTGATAAAGCAAAGGGTATATTAGTTAGAAGTCACGGTATGCATGATATGGAATTTTCAGAAGATCTTATGGCAATCGCAAGGGCTGGAGCAGGTGTTAATAACATTCCTTTGGAAAAATGTGCCGATAAAGGTATTGTGGTATTTAACACACCAGGCGCAAATGCTAATGCCGTAAAAGAACTAGTAATAGCCGGTATACTAATATCTGCTAGAAACATAGACAAAGGAATGGCATGGGCTAGCACTTTAAGCGAAAATGTTTCTAAAGAAGTCGAAAAAGGCAAAAAACAATTTGCAGGCACTGAAATAAAAGGCAAAAAATTAGGTGTAGTTGGACTTGGTGCAATAGGGGTATTAGTTGCAAACGCAGCAACAGCACTAGGTATGCAAGTTTATGGAACTGACCCATTTTTTTCTACTAAAGCTGCTTTAAACCTTAACTCCAATGTTGAATTTGTGCCTACAACAGAAGAGATGCTAGCAGAATGTGATTATGTAAGTTTGCATCTGCCTTCTTTAGAATCAACAAAAGGCATGTTTAATAAAGATATGATTAAAAATATGAAAGACGGCTCAGTGCTTCTTAATTTTGCTAGGGGGAATTTAATTATAGAAGAAGACATTTTAGATGCTTTAAAAATAGGTAACTTAGGTAAATATGTAACTGATTTTCCAAGTGATTCGATTATAAATAAAGAAGGTGTTGTTTCAATTCCTCATTTAGGAGCATCAACTGAAGAAGCTGAAGACAATTGTGCTACTATGGCGACACTTCAGTTAATGGATTATATAGAAAATGGGAATATTGTAAACTCTGTCAATTACCCCGCGGTTTCAATGAAAGCTCTTCCTAATACAAAGAAAATTGCTGTAATGACTAAAGATGTTGATGATGTCATTAGTATGTTAAGTAAAGCGTTGGGAGGTTCAAATATTTTAGAATTTGCAACAAATAAAAAAGGTGCTTACGGTTATACGCTCGTTATGATATCAAAGGATTGCGATACTTGCAGTGTTAATAATTTAAATGATAAAGGCATAATAAAAGTTAGAGAAATTTAATTATTCTGTGGGCAATATTTTGCCCACTTTTTTTAGGTGTTAATATGAGCAAAAAAAGGTTATTTAAAATTATTAGTATAGGTCAATTAAATGATACTCCTAGCAGGATTTACGATTTTATATCAATGTTAGCAGTACTAATTACTATTGTCATATCAATAATAGACACATTCCCAGCTTCAGATAAATACGCAAATATCATTGGAATATCAGAATTATTAACAGTTTTGTTTTTTACAATCGATTACATACTGAGGATTTATACTGCAACTATATTATATCCTGATTCTAGCAATAAAAAGGCGATGATTAAATATGCCATATCTGTTCCAGGTATAGTTGATTTCTTTTCATCAATCCCCTTCTTTTTCCCTTCATTTAAGGGAACACCTGCACTTAGAATTTTTAGAATTATTAGAATACTAAGGGTTTTAAGAATGAAAAACTATTCTTCCCCTTTAATGCTCATTTCCAAAGTATTAAATAAGAAAAAGCATCAGTTACTATCTTCAGTATTTATTCTTTTACTTTTGGTTTTAGCTGCTTCTCTTCTTATGTATAACGCAGAACATGAAGCTCAGCCCGATGATTTTAAAAACGCATTTTCCGGTATGTGGTGGGCTACATCAACACTTTTTACTGTAGGGTATGGTGATATAGTTCCTATAACAGTTCTTGGCAGATTTTTTGCATCGATATTAACCTTTTTAGGTGTATTAGTAGTAGCGATACCTACTGGCATATTATCAGCAGGTTTCGTAGAAGAGTTCTCATTGGAAAATAAAAATGATGCCAAAGCTGAATGCCCAGACATCATATATTGTCCATATTGTGGTAAAAAAATCAGGAAATAGTTATTTCAATAACGCCTTTCTAATATTTGTTTTCTTTTTTTTCTCTCTATTAGGAACTATAATATTAATTCCACTGTGTATTATTGAAATGTCAATTTCATCATAGCCTGGCTCAAACTCACCATCCAAGGTCCATGGCATAGATCTTTCAGCTTCTATTTGCACGGATTCTGTACTAAAAAAAGTGATCAGAGGTGAATTGAAACTTTGATCAAGCATTGCAACAATCATGCTGTTTAATTCACTTAAACTTTCTGGTGCTCTTATTAAAAATACCTCAACTTTTCCATCATTCATATCTACATCAAAATCTTCAAATGATAATATTCCTCCCACTGAATTAGAATTACATATTGCACCGAATATAAAATTGCCTTCTATTACTTTTTCTGGTGTAATTATTTTAACTCTTTCTGGTTTTATATTTGGAATCTCTCTAATACCTTGTAGTACATAAGCCGTATGTCCTATCATATTTTTTATATTTTGAGGTGCTTCATAAGAAGAACTTGTAAATGCTCCAAAAGAAGCTACATACGAAAAATATCTTTTATTAAATCTGCCAACATCAAGGTTCTCAAGCTTTCCTTTAGTTATATCCTTAGCTGCAATAAGCACATTTTTTGATATTCCTATGCTAGTAGCAAAATCATTTGTACTTCCTGATGGTATATATCCTACTGGAATATTATTGTTATTAGCTTTCAACAATCCTGCAACCACTTCATTTAGCGTCCCATCACCACCTATACACACAACTAAATCCATTCCATTTGTGAATTCTGTGGCATATCTCATGGCATCGCCTTGTTCTTTAGTTGTTAACACAGTCGGCATATAATTGCTATCTACAAATGTCTTGATAATCTCAACAAAAACTTTATTTGCATGCATCATGCCTGCTTTGGGATTTAAAATTACTAATATTTTTTTAGTTGCTTCATCACTTTTTAAATCATTTCCCATTATTAGAGTCATAATTATCTCCAGTCTTATTTTTATTACGATTAATATATTCTAAATCTTTTTCCATCTTATTTATATCAATAATGTGATTACCATTGGAATCCTTCTCGCTACCTTCTTGCCTTTTTAAATACTCTTTTAGTTTTTCCGGAGTTAGTCTATGTTTTTCCATGATTTTATCCCATGCTTTATTGAACATAACTCCAATTATTAGTACCCAAGATATAAAATAGAACCAAAACATAAGTATTACAATATTTGCCAATGAACCATATATTATATTATAGTTTGATATGTTATTTGCATAAAACGAATAAACCACAGTAACTATTAACATTCCTAAACTTGCAACTATTGCTCCCGGTACTATTGATTTAATAGGTACTCTTATTCTAGGTAATAAATAGTAGTTTAAAATAACCATCACAAGATATAGCCCCATGGCCAAAGGCCATCGTAATAGCAGTAGAAAATTAGTTATTACATTCATGTGGAACACGGTATCCACAAAATCATTTAATATATTGCCACCTTGTATGAATATAATAATAGCAAAGGAAATAGCAAAAAGAGAAAATATCGCCGTCGGTATAGCCATTATTCTTTCTCTAAAGAAATTAAATTTATACGTACCACTTGTTAAAGTATAATTTGATATTCTTGCAAGTCCAAATTGTAAGCTAGACGCCGCCCACAAAGACAAGACTATTAATAGTATATTAGTCAATACAACTGAACTTGAATCAAAAAGAACCGTTAAAGTACTTTTAACTTCACTGTCTACATATGAATCTATCCAACTGTTCAGAAAATCCAATGACACATCAAAAACTCCTAAAAGTTGTGATATTACAATTATCGTAGGTACACTAGACATGAAAAAGAAGTATGCTAGTTGTGCTGCAAATCCCTGGTAATATGGATCATCAAATTGTTTCCATATATGAAATCCTATTCTTACATATTTATTATTTCTAAATTTCTTTTCTACGCTCACTTAATAATTTCTCCAATTTCATTAAAGCCTTAGCTCTATGGCTAATTTTATTTTTTTCAATGTCGCTCAATTGAGCAAAGGATTTATCATATCCTTCCGGCATAAATAACGGGTCATATCCAAAACCGTTTTCACCTATGGGGTTTTTCAAAATTTCACCTTTGCATTCTCCACGTGCAACTAATTCATCACCGTTTTTAAATATTAAGGTAATAACTGATACGAACTTTGCTGTTCTATTCTCATCACTTACATTTTCTAGAAGTTTTAATAGTTTGGAATTATTATCTTCATCAGTTGCTCCTTCACCAGAATATCTAGCACTATAAACACCAGGCTCCCCATTTAAAAAATCTACCATAAGACCACTGTCATCTGCAATTGTAGATTCCTTTGTAATTTTATGTATTTCATAGGCCTTCTTATAGGAATTTTCTTCAAAAGTATTGCCATCTTCTATTATTTCAAATTTTTCTACGCCTGCATTATCTCTAGAAATAATTTCCATATCAAATTTTTCTAGTATAGCATCCATTTCTTTTAATTTATGCTTATTCCTTGAAGCAGCAATAATTACCCCCATAAAAACCTCCATATTATCAAATAATTATACCATATATCATATAAATCTCCAAATTATATGGTATAATGTTTTCTATAATTATTTGTAGGAGATTAAATATGAACGTGATAATTTTAGATGGCTATTCAATAAATCCGGGGGATATAAGCTGGAAACCTATCAAAGATATTGCTAAATTTAAATGCTATGACAGAAGTACGCCAAAGGAAGTATTGGAAAGAATAAAAAATGTTGATGGAATTTTTGTTAGTAAATGCACCATCGACAAAACCGCTATAAATTCCGCTAAGAATTTAAAATTCATAGGAGTAACTGCTACTGGATATGATAATGTGGATATTGAATATGCAAAGAAAAATGATATAGCAGTATTCAATGTGCCCGCTTATTCAACTGAAGCTGTAGCTCAACATACTTTTGCTCTAATAATGGAAATAACTAACCATGTGGGCAGTTATAGTAACGATATAAAACAAGGTCGATGGTATAGCAGTCAAGATTTCCTATTTTACAAGGACCCGCTGACATTACTCCATGGAAAATCATTGGGAATTATAGGTTATGGAAACATCGGTAAAAGAGTTTCTAATATAGCGAAGGCATTTGGCATGAAAATAAACATATATAGTAGCAACAAAGAATCAGCTATAAAGTCGGATATTTTGACTTTGCATTGCCCTGCTACTAAAGAGAATATTGGGTTTGTAAACGAAAAATTTATAAGCAATATGAAAGATGGTGCTATATTAATTAATACTGCAAGGGGTTCTCTTTTAAACAACTTAGATGTATCCCAAGCTTTAAAAAACGGCAAACTTTCTGCAGTGGGGCTTGATGTATTAGACACTGAACCACCTGAAACAAACCATCCACTTGTAGAAACAAACAATTGCTTTATTACTCCTCATATTGCGTGGTCACCCAAAGAAATGCGATTATTAGTAATAGACACATGCGCAAAAAACTTAAAATACTTTTTAACAGGAAGGGATACTAATCGTATAGTATAAGACGTGAATAAATGTTAACTATAATAAGTAAAATTTCAACGATATTTATATATATTTTAATTGGCTTTATTGCCAATCGTGCAAAAGTCATAACTGACGAAGCGAACAACCATATAATCAATCTTTTATTAAAAATAACTGCACCTTGCTTAATCTTATCTTCAATAATTACCAAGGATTTAAATGATGAGACATATACGCAAACCATACAAGTGCTGATATTATCAATATCATTTTTTGTTGTAGCTGCTTTTATAGCTTTATTCCTAGTTAAACCACTTAAAGGCACTAAGGATAAGGGTGTTTTAATGGTAATAATAACCAGTATCAATTCTGCCTTTATAGGCTATCCAATTACTAAGGCAGTTTTTGATAATGATATATTTTATTTTGTTGTTATAGCAAATATAATGCTAAATATCTACTTATTTTTGATATGCATATGGCAATTAAACTATGGAGAAAAAAGATCAATCAGCATAAAATCAGTATTAAAACCATTTTTAAACGTTTTAAGTTTAGCCACTATAACCGCAGTAACCATGCTTTTTTTACATATAAAATTACCTGATTATCCATTGAATATAATTAAAACTTTAGGAGATATTACCATCCCTTTGTCTATGCTTGTTGTTGGAGTTCAACTAGGTGGTAGCAACTTTAAAAAGATTATTAAAAACAAACATTTGATATGGGCATCTTTTGCTAACGTTATTATAATCCCTGCAATAACTTTATTATTAATGTACTACATGCCGTTTAGCAATAGTGTTAAGCTAGTAATTGTTTTATCATCAACTTTCCCATGCGCAGTAGTACCTGTAGCACTTGCCCATAGAGAGGGGAAAAATGCCACTCTGCTTGCAGAAGGCGTTGCTTTAACTACTCTTTTTTCGATGATTACGATCCCCGCTTGGCTAATTATAATTATTAAATTATTTACATAACATTTATTTTGCATAGGAAACAAAAAATAACAAGGTATAATCAAGCGCAATTTCAAAGGACTGAAATCTGTATTTCTAAGATTTCAGTCCTTTAACTTTTATTATTAAACATTCAGGGCATTTTCAAAATTTAGTATTTTTATTTATCTATTCTTCTTTCAGACCTTTATCTTCTTCTGCAACCTTCATCATTATAGCACATTCAATTCTCTTACGATGAAGTTTACAGCCTAATTCATATACTTCATTAATACTGCCTTTGGAAAAATAGGCATTTGCAGCACACCCCCCTGCGCAATAAAGTTTAGCAAAACAGTTTTTACATTCTTTATGTGAATATACATTACAAGTCTCAAATTGTTCAATTACTTTTTTATTAGTAACACCTTCATATATATTCCCTACACAAAAATCATCTTGACCTACAAATTGATGACAAGGGTATAAATCACCAGTTGGTGTTACCGCCAAATATTCTGTTCCAACTCCACATCCAGATACTCTTTTTACAATGCACGGGCCCCCTGTTAAATCTATGGTATAGTGATAAAAATTGAAGCCTTCTCCCTTCTCTTCTCTTCTTAACATTTCCATTGCCAATTTTTCATATTGTTCACAAAGATAATCCACATCATCATCTTTTAAAACATAATCTTCTTCTGGAGGACCTACAACAGGCTCCATTGCAGTTTCTTTAAATCCCAAGTCAGCCATATGTAAAATATCATCTGCAAAGTCCTTATTATATGCAGTATAAGTACCTCTCATATAATATTCTTTTTCGCTTCTTGCATCAGCAAGCTTCTTAAAATTCCCTATTATTCTATCGTATGTACCCTTACCATCTTTGGTCTGTCTCATAAAATCATGGGTTTTCTTCCTTCCATCTAAGCTTATTACAACATTGCTCATTTCTTTGTTAGTATAATCAATAACCTCATCATCTAAAAGAATACCATTGGTAGTTAATGTAAAATTAAATTTCTTATTATGGATCTTTTCAAGTTCTCTTCCATAAGCAACTATACCTTTACATACATCCCAATTTAATAAAGGCTCTCCTCCAAATAAATCCACTTCTAGATTATGCCTTGTACCGGACTTTTCTACTAGATAATCCAAAGCCTTTTTCCCCACTTCTAAAGACATTATTCCAGACTTGCCTGAATAATCCCCTTTCCCTGCAAAGCAATATTTGCAATCCATATTACAAGAATGGGCAACATGCAAACATATAGCTTTAAGAACAGACTGTTTTTTTTTAAATTCCATTGCTACTTCTTCAAAGGGATCTACCGAAAAAAGCAATTTTTCTTCTACTAAACTTTTAATATCTTCTATTGTTTCTATAACTTCTTCATCTGTAATTTTGTGTTTCTTTGTAATCTCAGAAATTATTTCATCTTTATTACTATTTTCATACATAGAAATAATATCATAAGCAACAGAGTCAACAGAATGTACTGCTCCACTGTTACCATCCATCACTATGTTATAACCATTCATTTTATATTGATGTACCATGATTCTCCTTCATAAAAAAACACCACCTATTATTAGGTAGCATCTCTTTTACTATTTGTTAATACACTGTTTGCAGTGTTGATTTGCTACGCTGCATGAAGTCTTGCTAGCCGATTGGCAAGATGTTTGACATTCACCGCAACCACCTATTTTAGCTGATTTTACTAAGTTTCTTGTAGATATAGTCTTTATTCTAGTCATATTAATCCTCCTTTTCACAACGTTCAAATTATATCAAATGGTCCAATCGTTGTCAATGCTATTTGCTGCTATCATAGCTGAAGAATAAGAGAACTGCAAATTATATCCCCCTGTATCTCCATTTATATCTAAGACTTCCCCTATTGCATAAATGTTATTATATTTTTTTAATTTCATAGTTTTCAAATCAATTTCATCTAAGCTTATTCCACCTGCTGTAACCATTGCACTTTTAAACCCACCTGTTCCGCTTATACTATATTCTGCATTTTTTAAATAATCAATTATCCTTTTAAAATCATTATTGGATAGATTAGATGTCCTTTTATTCCCATCTATTTTTAAATATTCAGTGGTTTCGAATAGAAATTTTTTAGGCAAGTAATATTTTTCAGATATGAAGTTAATAAGGGTTTTTGATATCCCGTCCTTTTTAGGAACACCAGTATTTTTATCAATATATGAGATATTAATTTTTCCACCAGGTTTTGCATATTCTGACAATCTTAAAACAGCGGGGCCAGAAAACCCCTTATGTGTTAATAACACATCACCGTAAGTTTCATTATTATCAACTCTGACCGATATATTTCTAAACGATATTCCTGACACCTTGCGATACATATAGTTTTGAACAAATATAGGGGTAAGAGCCGGTATTTGATCTACTATATCTATACCCTTATCCTTTAATACATCTAGAAGTTTACCATCACTTCCTGTTTGAGGATATGATTTACCTCCAGTGGCTATAACAATATTATTGGTAAGATATGTCCCTTTTAATGTAACCACTTCGCCTTCTTGAGTATCGATGACATTTGAGCCAGTTATTAGCTCAAAGCCATTTTTAATAGCCTTATCCATAAGTTTATCTAATATATCCTTTGACTTCATAGATAATGGAAAAACTTTATTATCTTCTCTAATTATTAAAGGAATATTAAGGCTTTCAATATATTCCATTAAATCCCTATTATTATATCTATACAACATTTTTCTTATTTTATTACCACTATCACCATACATCTTGGGGAATTCTTTAATATCCCTTGCATTTGTTATATTACAACTCCCTGCTCCAGTAATGAGCAGCTTATTACCCGGAGTATTTGTTGATTCGATTATTAGGCCTTTATTAACCTTTAGCTTTGAAGCCAAAAATAGGCCCGAAGCTCCTCCTCCGATTATTATTACATCGTATTTCATCATCCACCTCGTAAAGAGTATATTTAATAACTATTGCTTTGTCAAACTCAATTTAACAAAGACTTAAATTGACACTAGGTATTATTGCTAGTATTATAATTTTAAGGAGAATTAGTATGATAGATTATAAACGACCAAATAGACTTGCTTGGTATATAGCAAGCAGATTAATTAGCTTCTATTCTAGGTTTGTTTTAAAACAAACAACAACAATAAAAAACATCCCAAAGACAAATGGACCCTTTCTATTATTAGGCAATCATATGTGTAATAAGGATTTTATATATTCCATTAGTAGCATCAGCCCTAAGTATTTGCATTTTGTAGTTGCTAGAAAATATTTCCACAACAGCAAGATGCTTAAATGGTTAAATAGAGGTAGCGCAATCCCGAAAAGTTTAGCAACCTCTGATATCACAACCATAATTGCCATGATAAATGCCGTACAAAAAGGTGAAAGTGTAGGAATTTACCCTTCAGGAAGAATTGGCCAATGGGGAGTATCCTATTCGGTACATGAAGGTACAGCAACCTTGGTTAAAAAACTTAATATTCCAGTTATAATAATTAGAGGATATGGAGGTTATTTTGCAAACCCACCATATATGAAAACTAACAGAAGACCTGGGCCTACTCATACTGAAGCATTCTTAGGCTTTACCCAAAGTGAAGTTGAAGAAATGTCAAAAGATAATATATTAGCTAGATTAAACGAGTTGCTTTACGTGGATCAATATACATGGCTAGAAAAAACAAATGCAACATATAAAGGTAATCACTTTGCTGAAGGCTTAGAAAATTTTGCATATAGATGCCCAAACTGCGGGAAAGTTCATTCTTTGACTACCGAAGGAAACACTATTAAATGTAGCTTCTGTGACTTAGAAGGTTATTGCGATTATGCATCTAGGTTTACATGGGATAAAGGTATCGGTGTTAAAGACTTAAGATCCTGGCATGATGTTATTTTACATTATGAATTAATCGAAATCACCAGTATTCCTAATTGGGAACTAACTTCAGAAGTTGAAGTTGCCACCTATGGTTTTAATGATAACGACATTGAAATACATAGTGCCGGAAATGGTATAGTCAAACTAAACAATAATTTCTTTTCATATGAAGGAAGTTATGAAGGACAAGACATTAAATTGGAAATAAAAATTGATAACATTAGATATTTCCCTTATGAAAGTGGGTTTAATTTTCAGGTTTATATTAAAAAAAGTCTATATGAATTTAGAACAAAAGACCCAAGGGACTGTGCAAGATTCTCCATGTGTTTAGATGCCATAAAAAAGATAGCAGGAAATGAATATGTCTAAAAATAGTGTGCATACTTTAATATTAAAGGACTCTCAAATCAAAAAGTTTTCTGCCTATGGATTTCTTAAGAATTTAAAATTCTTCGAACCATATTTACTCATTTATCTATTGGGGAATGGTTTAACATTATTTCAAATAGGTTTACTTATATCAATCAAGGAAATAGTAGTTAATATATTTGAAATACCATCAGGTTTACTGGCTGATTATTTGGGCCGCAAAAAGGAACTATGTACTTGTTTTATTTTTTATATAATCTCATTTGTACTTTATTTTCTTACAAACAATTTTCTTATAGCCTCATCAGCAATGATTTTCTTTGGTTTAGGAGAAGCTTTTAGATCTGGCACCCATAAATCTATGATATACACATATTTGGAAATAAATGGATGGGAAGAAGAAAAGACTTTTGTTTACGGCCGAACGAGATCTTATTCTTTGCTAGGAAGTGCATTAAGCGCACTTATAGGAATAGTTTTAATAATAGGTTTACCAAATTCTTCTTATATATTCTTAGTCGCCATAATTCCATATCTTGCTGATTTTCTTTTAATCTTATCATATCCAAAGGAGTTAGACACCATAGACCTAAGTAGCAGCGAAATAGGTTCTTTAAGAGAAATGATTAAAGGCATCTCTTTAAATATTAAAAACCGGAAAAACCTTAGGAAGCTATTGTTATCTAATGGAATCTATGAATCTATGATAGACTCCACAAAAGATTTGATACAGCCAATTTTTGAATCAATTTTTATAGGCTCAAGTATACTTATTATTACAAGTTTATCTGAAGAAAAAAATTTAAAAATAGCCCTTGGTATTTCCTATTTCATTATATATATATTAAGTTCAAGTGCTTCAAAAGGCTCATACAGGCTTGAAAAATACAGATCCAAGAAGTTTTGGCTTAATACCTTTTTCATACTTTTAATAGTATCATTTTTAATATTATTTGTTTTACTAGACTCAGTTTATGTAGTTCTTTTCGCTTATATATTCATCTATCTATTGAAAAATTTCCGTAAACCAATTTATATGGATATTCTCGATGACAACATGGAAAAATATGAGAGAGCTACCATATTAAGCTTTTCTTCCCAAATAAAATCTTTATTTACTATAATATTAGCCCCATTAATTGGTTATACTGGGGATCAATTTGGACTGAACTATGCTATGCTTAGTGTTGCTATTATACTTATTATTTTTATTCCTATCTCAATTACCAAAAAACACGAATAGCCTAGTCTATTATATATTCTGCTATCTTAACCTTTTCTTCCATATCTTCATCAATAATATTTCTCTTAAACCCAATCCCATTTTTGTTCAATACTAATTCCAATATCAGTAAATAAATCCCCATGTCTATAGAATTATAAAAGGGTATTTTAAACAGTGGGATTATGCATTTAACTTTCTTTAACCTATGTACATTAATTTTATTACCTTCAACCAATATGTCCCAAGGCTGAGAATTACATGCACTTGGTGCATATTTAGCAATTTCCCCTATCTCTTTTAAATCTCCAACCCAATTATCTTCGATATTTTTTCTTTTAGCTTTTGTATAGTCTTTTCTAAACTCATCTTCTGAAGCTTTACCAATTGTCATCATAATAACGTATTTCAAACCGTTCTTTTCTTTTATCTTTGTATTTCCCATTCCATACCAACATACTCCTATATCTATTGAGCTTAAATACAAATCCAACTGCTCAAACATATAGCCAATATTTAATAAATATCCTTCTTTATCTTCACTATAAATCAATATGCAATATTCCCCTCGCCTTACATTAGTATTCTCTGATTTTACAATTTCATAATCAACTTTAATATTATCAATTAGTGGAATAAGTTCACCAATCTTATTTTCTATTAAAATCAGTTCATTATCATTAATTTTCAAGTTTTTTGCATACCTTCTAAATGACTTTCTTTTAAAAATCATATCATAATAGTTATTATTCATTTTTACCCCCTTTAACTGTTTAAGTTAATTCTTTCTTGACATTTTACCATACATATAATATATTAAACAGACTTAAATATATGTTGTTTATACAACAGAAGGTGTATATTATGGAATATTATGAAATAATTGCTAAATCAAAACTTTTTGAAGGAATTAAAAAAGAGAATATAACCACTCTTCTAAATTGTTTAGATTATAGCGTAAAAAGTTTCAAGAAAAATGAATTCATATTAAAACAAGGAAATTATTTTGATTCAATCGGTTTGATATTAAGCGGTAATGTAATTGTAACAAAAGATGATTATATGGGAAACAAAAATGTACTATCTAAATTCAATCCTTCAGATCACTTTGCCGAATCCTTTGCCGCATCAAAATTGCCTCTAACTATAGATGTTATATGCTCCAGTGATACAATTGTGCTTTTCATCCCAATTGATAAAATATCCACTTTATGTAACAACACATGCTCTTATCATTTGACACTAATTCACAATTTAATGAGCATAATAGCATCAAAAAACATACTATTAACTAATAAAATAAATCAAATGTCTAAAAGAACTACTAGGGATAAATTAATGGCTTATTTACTAGATGTTTCTAAACTGAAAAATAGCTATTATTTTGATATACCATATAACAGACAACAACTAGCAGATTATCTTTCAGTAGATAGAAGTTCAATGTCCAACGAATTATGCAAATTGCGCGATGAAGAATATATCAAATTTAACAAAAACCATTTTGAAATTAATTTAAAAAAGCCCCATCATATTTAATGGGGCTTATGGCTATTTTACTATCACATCAATCTTCTTTTCTGCTACATTTCCGTTTACATCCTTGGCAATAACTAATAACTTATATTCCCCTGCTCTATCAAAATTTACATCTTCTGCATAGTATTTTATTGAATCAATACCCGCATAATCAGTTGCCTCAATATGTTCACTGTAGTTTATTTGTTTTCCAACAGAAGTTTTTATAACCGAGACTTCATTAAATTCAGGAGGCAAGGTATCAGCCACATTGACCTTTATTTTCCTTACTTCATTCTTTTCTTCACCGTAATACTTGTAAGTTATTAAATATTCCCCTATTTCAAGCACTTTATCTTTAAAATCCACATTAGAAGTTATTGTTGTATTTTTCATAACTTCTTGCTTTTCTTCATCGCTTAGTATTGAAGTATCAATGTAATCTTCAAAATGAACATCTAAAGTTTCTCCATATTCAATATCTATAGAGGGTACCGTTAAATATAGCATATCTTGGTCTTTGTATTCTAAAAATGAATATGCTCCCAACCCCAATGTAATTATAATTAATAAAGTAATTAACTTCTTCAAATAAAAACCTCCAATGTCTTAAGAATATTACGCCTTCAATTCAAATTTTTCTTTCCCTACTCCGCATATTGGACACTTATAATCGTCCGGTAAATCTTCCCATTTTCCTTGTTTTGCCTCGTCATAAACATAACCACATACTTTACATACATACTTCTTTGCTTCCATGTCTAATACCTCCTCATCGCTTTCAAGCTTTTCTCTATTAAAGACTGATTTAGTTATTTTTTCAGCCAACTTATATAATTCTTCTATTTGATTATCCTTAACAGATGATCTAATAGTAACCTTATCACCGATAAATGTTATATCATCAAGCTCTCCTAATAAACACTTAATCAATTCACCACTAGTTGGCCCCCATGAGCCATTTTCAATTATTGCTACTTTTCTATTGCTAAGGTTATGAACTTTAATATCTAGTAAAGCTTGTTCCATTTTAATAAAAATTCCACCATTATGAGTAACTGACGCAATTAGTATATGGCTATATTTAAAAGTTTCACTCAATATAATGCTTGGATCTGTTTCTGACACATCGTATATTTTCATATCATCAATGCCCAAATCCGACATCTTAGAAGCGACAATCTCTACAGCTTCTTTGGTATTACCATAAACGGATGCATATAATACTAATACACCATTTACTTCAGGAATATATCTAGCCCATTTATGATATACTTCTACATACTTCGATAAGTCTTTTCTAATTATTGGCCCATGCAAAGGACAAATCATCGATGGATTAATATCTTCCAATTTAGTTAAAAGCTTTTCGGTAAACATTCCATACTTACCTACTATATTGGTATAATACTTTCTAGCAGCAGGTAGCCATTCCAAATTGAAATCATACTCGTCTGAATAGATATTACCTTTAAGAGCATCAAATGCTCCAAATGCATCCGCCGAATAAACAATATCATCTGTTTTATCGTAAGTAACCATAACCTCAGGCCAATGCACCATAGGTGCTTTAACAAAAGTAAACTCATGATTTCCAGTTTTAAATACATCCCCTTCGTCTATCACATGAAACCTGTTTTCTATGTCAATATTTAAAAATTGCTTTGCCATAACTTTGATTTTTTCAGTTCCAACTATAGTTACATCTTGGTATTTTATCAATAAATCATTAAGTGTCCCACTATGATCAGGTTCTAAATGATTGACTATTACAAAATCTAGTTTTTTATTCTTTAAAGCATATTGTAAATTCTCAAAAAAAGTCTTGGATACTGCATTATCAACCGTATCAAGTAATACTGTTTTATAATCATCTACAAAATATGAATTATATGAGATACCTTTATCGATTGGTATTGAACCTTCAAATTGATTTATCTTTCTATCATTTCCACCAATCCAATACATGTCTTTTGTGATTTTTCTAATATTATGCATTATGCACCTCCTAGTTTATATGCTTATGGTAAGCTATATATCTTCCTTTGTCAACTTTTTACCCCTAATATTACTAACTATATACCCAATAAAAAGCCATAAAAACGAACAAAGCATGGCAAAGCACCAATTTGAGTGACCTATTAATATTTCATGATACCATCTGCCTGGTAATACTATTGAAATTAATTCAAATGTATATGCCCATTTCGGTAAATTCATAACTAAACCAGACAACACCCCCACTGAAAAGGTTATAAATGGTGCAAAGAGCATTAATGATGTCAAAGACTTGGAAAAAGAAGCAACTAACATCGATAATCCCAAGGCACCTATTGAATAAACTAAAAACCCAAAGAATAGCTTAAAAGTCATATTTAGCGATAGAATGTCAAATCCTGAAACCATCAATACAATCATATAGCCTGCTAGTATTAATGTAAGCTTAGGTGTACTCATAGCAAAGTACATTTTTCCTTGAGTCAATCCTTCTCGTTTTGCTCTCATACTTAGATTTAAATTGGATATTTCTATAATCCAACTTCCACTTATTATTAAATAAAAAAGTGTCATTACAGCATACCATGCACTGGACAAATATAGCCATCCAATTATTAATGATGATTTATTAGTGTCCTGTATAACAATTTTATTAACTGTTATAGCAGACCCTCCATTTCTTATTTCTTCTATCTTTTCCTTATCTTTTAACAATTCTTCATTACTATACTCTATATCGTAATCATCATAAAGATTTTTTATATCGCCTAGGAGCTTTTCTTCCATCCACATAACCATTATGTTATTTATTAAAGGCTCTATTACTGTGGCATGATACTTAGAAGATGTTGAATTTATAACATTTATTACGCCTTCATATTTACCTTTTAGTATTTTTTTAGTAAAATCTTCATTAATTATAGCTAGTGTTTCAACTTCATCTCTTCTCAGCATTTCCCTTGCCACTTTTTCTTTAGTAATAACTGTTTCAATGTCATTTTCCAATTTAATTTCATTAACTATGAATTCACCTAATTCTCCTTGATCCAAATTTACGATAGCCACCCTAAGACTGCGTTGCCCTTTTGTGCTTTGATAATATCCAATAAGTAATGAAACTATTATAATTAGAATAATAACTATGATAGTACCTTTATCTTTAGTAGATTCTAGCAATTCCATTTTATAAAGTCTTTGCCACTTCATCTTATACTCCTTTTGGCGTAATTATGAATTCCAATAACTACTATTACTATAAATATAGCTATTAATTTAAGGGTATCTGCCAAAAATTGATTGTAGTTAAATTCAAAAAGCATATTAGTTATCATTCTAATGAACAATCTAAGGGGCATAAACTCTGCCACTGTTTGGATATAATTGAAAGATTCTATATTATTTAAGAAAACACCACTAAAGAAAATCATAACTATTATTCCATAAAACCCTAGCCATAAAGACCCTTCTACACTATGCAAAAGGGTTCCAAAGAAAACACCTAGGGAAGAAGCTGTTAATGAAATTATCAATAGCCCAATTAAAACATAAACCAAATTGTATGATCCTGAAAGGCCTATTACATAACCAAGCTCTCCAACCAGAATTTTAGCTGGTAATAGCATTAATAATATTAGAAGAATAAGTATACAGCCTGATACTATTCTGGATATATAAAAATTAATTGGCTTATGTCCAATTAACAAACCCCTTTTTATAAGTGTTCCATTTAAATCCTTTGCCGTCATATTGATTATTGGCAATATCCCTAGTAACGAGAATATGGAAAATATAACGCCAATATAGTATTCAAATGGTAAGAACTCTGAAACCTGAGAAAGTGGCCCTTGTTTTCCAATAACAGCTCTTCTGTTCATTTGATTTACTATTCCTTCATAGGTGAAATCATCAATAAAATGATTAGCAACCGTATTAATTATTCCATTATTCTTCAGCTCAGCTCTAGCATATTCCAAAATATTTTGACTTTGACCAACCGTGCTCAGTGATGTTTCCAAAGCAACCCCTACCATTGTCATTTCAAATGTGTGAGATTTGCTTCCTATTATGTTAATTTCTGTTGTTTCTCCTGATTTCATTTTATCAAAGAAATTTTCAGGTATATGCACTATCAAACTCAAATCGTTATTATTAAGCAATTCTTCACCCTTCTCCAAATTTTCAATTGGATAAGGTACTGATACATTTTTTAATGATTCGCTATAACAAATTTCATCAATATATTTTGATACTACATCAGACTCATCTTCATTGACAATTCCATAATATATCATACTTGACCCCGATGTTATTGTTCCTGGATATACCACAGAAAAGAATATAAATAAAACAAAAATAGGCGCTAATATGCATAACAAAACCACGCCTTTACTAGAAAACATCCTTTTAATATCTAACGCAATTAGGCTTACAAGGTTCATGAAGTTTTCCTTTCTTCTCTACCTTCTATTAAAACCTTTTGTTTTAACTCGCATTATTCTTTCAAAAAACCTATATTCTTTATAATCCAAATTTATTTCTTCCGATTTTTTCGCCCAAGCTTTGGCTATAGGTATCATTTTATCAGCCAATTCTTCTGCACTTTCAGGATTAACTATATGTGTAGATTTCGCCCCTGTGGAATTTACAATTTCAACAATTTTTTCAGGATTATCAACCATAGGACAAGATCTTAACGGATTTTTATTAAAGGGTTGCATGCTCCTAAATTTTTTAAAAAACGGAGACATTAAAGCATCCTTTAATAAAACATCATGTATATTAGAATCAGAATAGTGGCAAAATGCACAAGGCTCAATATCCCCTTTAGCATTAATATGTACAAAACCTGTTCCCGCTGCAACGCATCCTTCTGTCATATGTCCGTAATTCCAAAAATCAATTATCACAAATCTTTTTTCATCATAATAAGCTTTAAGTCTCCTGGCAACTATTTCTCTCTGCTCTGGACTACAAACCAATGTTATGTCTGCATTTTTACCAACAGGGAAATAATTAAAATACCATGCCATCCAAGCACCTTTTCCCTGCATATCATCTAAAAACTCTTTGGATGAAACAAATTCATAATTCATACTATGGTAACAAACAGATATTGCAAAGGCAACTCCTCTATCTTTCAATAATTTCATAGCCTTTATACATTGGTCATAAACGCCATCTCCTCTTCTAAAATCCGTTTCTTCCTTTGTACCTTCAATACTAATAAAAACAGTTAAATTAGGCGTTTTAGCTATTTCATTCGCAAATGCTTCATCTATGAACTGGGCATTGGTAAAAATACCAAAGGTCATATGTTTACTATATTTTTTTGCCAATTTCAAAATATCATATCTTCTAACTAGAGGTTCTCCGCCTGTCATTAAAATGTCTCTAGTATTTAAATCATCACATTGCTTTAAAATATCATCCAAATCTTCATAACTCAAGTTATCAGTTTGATTATATTCCGATGCCCAACATCCTTTGCATTTAAGATTACATGAATTTGTTGGATCAATTAGTATGTCCAATGGTACACGAGTATTATTTAATACACCCTTTAATGCTTGCCTAATAGGCAAGCATCTATCCATGGTTACTATAGACCATTTTTGATTAAAAAACTGATGACAACGATAATAATAACTCTTATGATGGGGCGCTTTAGGAATTTTTTCCCATTTATCATTAATCCATAATTTAGCCATTAATAGCCTCCAAGTCTATTATCCTATCTGCACATTCGCTTAATAAATATCTTTCGTGCCCTGTTAAAATGATCCCAATTCCTTTATCTCTTTCATTTTTAATAAATTCAATTAAATCGTCTGCGCTTTCATAATCCAATCCTGCAAGAGGTTCATCCAAAACCATATATTCATATTCACCCATAAGTGCAACTGCAAAGTTTACTCTGCGTTTCATTCCACCGGAAAGCTTTATTATCTTTTTATTAAACATTTTTTCTAAATTAAAGTATGGTTCAATTTCCTTGATTCGTTTCATGCTGCTATCTTTATTTAGCTTTGACCAACATAATAAATTTTCTTTTACTGTCAATTCCTCAAACAAAGCAATATCTTGAGGAACATATGCTATTTTTTTTCTTAATTCCAATTTATTTTTATCTGATACATAATCACTATCAATCACTATTTCACCTTTATCAGGATTTAAGATTAGCGCAAGAACATCAAGCAAAGTTGTTTTGCCGCTGCCATTAATCCCTGACAAGCCTACAATTTCTTTTTTACTCACAACAAAATCGACATTTTTCAAAACAGACTGTTTGCCATAATCTTTATATATATTATTACCTTTTAACATATATCTCCTCACATATTATATATAATATTAATGATACCATACTGTCTTTTTTTAAGCAATAAAACACACCTTTTAATTACTCAAAAGGTGCACGTTTCTATTTATTATATGTTCTGAAAAATACCATTAATTTTTCCAATGAATCCACAAGAATCACTGTTTCATTTTCATCCAAATGTTCCAACACTGCCTCTACCATTTTTTTATGATAATTTTCATGATGATAAAATGCTTTTTCACCTTTTTCTGTGAGTTTTACATTTACTATTCTTCTGTCAATTTTGCTTCTTTCTCTTATAACATATTCTTTTAACACAAGATTGTTCATGGCAATTGTCAATGAACCCACTGTAATATTAAGCTTTTGGGCGGTCTTGGTCATACTGTTTCCTTCACCAATTCCAATAGCTTCTATTACATGCATATCATTATTACTAATATCTTTAAAATCCTCGGTTATTATTGCTTCTTCTTCAAGCTGCCATATTTCGTTGAATAACCTCACTAAGACTTCATTTATTGTTTTTTGCGCATCCATATTAGCCCTCTCATTAATCAAATCAATTATACTCTATATCTTTGAAAAAATCAAAGCCTACATGCTTTTAAATCTATTATATCTAATATTTTTGATTTCTTTCCCATCGTAATCGCCATATTTATATATAAAATTTTGAATTTTTCTTTCCATAATTCTAGTAACTACTTTAATTCTGTCTCTTTTAAAGTTTTTGGGTTCAGCGATTATGTCTTCAATAATTTTCAGCTCATATAAATCCTTTGAGGTCAACTTCATTTCCATAGAAGCTTCTTTTACCTTTGTAGCATCTTTCCATAAAATACTTGCATATCCCTCTGGCGATAGTATTGAATAAATTGAATTCTCCAACATCCAAACTTCATTAGAAACAGCCATAGCTAATGCGCCTCCACTACCAGCTTCTCCTAACACTATAGATAATATTGGCACTTCTATATTAGACATTTCATAAAGATTTCTAGCTATTGCTTCACCTTGACCACCTTCCTCTGCCGTAATTCCACAAAAAGCACCAGGCGTATCAACTAAACAAATTATAGGTCTTTTAAATTTTTCGGCTTGTTTCATCAACCTTAGGCTCTTCCTATATCCGTGTGGTGAAGGCATACCAAAATTTCTTTTTATCTTATCTTCAGTGTCCACTCCCTTTGCTTGTGATATAACAGTTACGGGAACACCTTTAAAATCAGCTATTCCTCCAATTATCGCGCTATCATCTCCAAACAACCTATCACCGTGTAGTTCAATAAAATCAGGGAACAATTTTTGAATATAGTCTGAAGATACAGGCCTATTTATTTCTCTTGAAAGCTTAACTATATCATAAGCCGATTTTTCGGTTTTAGAAAAAAGTCTATCGAAATTCGTTTCACTTTTTCTTACATTAGTTTTGAATTTTTCCCCTTTATTATGTAATTTTAATATTCTTTCTATTTCAACTTTCATATCCTGTCTTTGAACTATCATATCTAAAAACCCATTTTCAAGTTGAAACTCTGATCTTTGAAATCCCTTGGGCAATTTTTGTTTTATTGTGTTTTCAATAACCCTTTGACCAGCAAATCCAATTAGTGCCTCTGGCTCAGCTATTATTAAATCCCCTAAACTTGCAAAACTAGCGGTCACTCCTCCCATAGTTGGGTGAGTTAAAACACTTATGTAGAGCAAAGACTCATCACTGTACCTTTTAAGCGCTGCAGATGTTTTAGCCATCTGCATCAATGATACAATTCCTTCTTGCATTCTTGCTCCACCTGAAGCCGCAAAAATAATCAAAGGCAATCTTTTTTGCGTTGCACTTTCCACTGTCTTTGTTATTTGCTCTCCAACATAATAGCCCATACTTGCCATCATAAATCTTGAATCCATTATAGCTATCGCAATATCGATTCCGCCAATTTTACCTTCCCCTGATATAACCGCTTCACTTATTTTAGTTTTTTCCTTTGTTTCAATAAGCTTATCCTCATATCCTATTATTCCCAGAGGATTCCTTCCCTCAATTTCAAAATTCCACTCTGTGAAGCTACCTTTATCCAAAATGGTCTTAACTCTATATTTTGCAGAAACTGGCCTATGATATCCACACTTAGGACACACGTACATATTTGCAATTAGAGTATCCTTTGATAGAGTCCCTTTACACTTGTCACATTTTACAAATAATCCATTAGGAACTTCTGGCACTGTACTATTTTCTTCATTTATATTTCTTTTTTTTGTTTTTTTAAATAGTTCTTTTAAATCCATTATTCACCTATATCATTTATAAAATTGATATCGATATCACCTTCTATAAATCTCTTATCATTAATAATTTTATGTTGAAACCCAATATTTGTTATCAAACCAGTCAATATAAACTCGCCTAATGCACTATCCATTTTTCTTATTGCTTCATCCCTAGATTTTCCGTGTACTATGAGTTTTGCAACCATAGAATCATAATACGGCGATATTTCTGACCCCTGATAAATGGCAGAATCGATCCTTATCCCATTTCCACCTGGCATATGTAATTCTTCTATTTTGCCAGGAGATGGTCGAAAATTATTATCAGGATTCTCTGCATTAATCCTACATTCTATGGCATGACCATTTATTAAAATTTCATCCTGGGTATATGATAATTTGCTTCCTTCTGCAATCTTTATTTGTTCTTTTACAATATCTATACCTGTTACCGCTTCTGTCACTGGATGCTCCACTTGTATCCTTGTGTTCATTTCCATAAAATAAAAATTGTTATTTTTATCCAAAAGAAATTCTATGGTTCCAGCATTTTCATAATTACATGCCTCTGCTGCCCTTCTTGCAATATTTCCCATTTTATTTCTCAATTCTTCAGATATTGCTGCAGATGGTGCTTCTTCCAACAATTTCTGATGGTTTCTCTGTATTGAACACTCTCTTTCTCCTAAATGCACAACATTACCGTATTTATCAGCTAATATTTGAAATTCTATATGTCTAGGATTTTCAATATATTTTTCTATATACATTCTTTCATCAGAAAAAGCTTGTTTTGCTTCCTTTTTTGCATTATCAAAAGAGCTTTTAAATTCACTTTGACTTCTGGCTATTCTCATCCCTTTTCCGCCTCCGCCAAGAGCTGCTTTAATAATAACCGGGAAACCAATTTCTTCTGCAATTAAAATGCCTTTATTTATATTTGTTATAGATTCTTTTGAACCACTAATCACTGGTACACCAGCATTAATCATTGTAGCTTTTGCATTTGATTTATTGCCTAAATTTTCAATAACATTGTATGATGGTCCTATAAAATTAATATTGCATTCTTCGCACAATTTTACAAAACCGCTGTTTTCCGATAAAAATCCGAAGCCTGGATGTATGGCATCTGCACTGCTTGTTATTGTTGCACTGATTATTCTCTCCATATTTAAATAGCTATCGGTGGCTGATGGAGGCCCAATACATATAGCTTCATCAGCAAGTTGAGTATGAAGTGCCTTTTCATCTGCAGTAGAATATACTGCAACAGATTCAATACCAAGTTCCCTTAAGGCTCTAATTATTCTTACCGCTATTTCTCCTCTATTAGCTATTAATACTTTTTTAATCATTTTCATTACCCAATATAAATTTAAGTTCACAATTACAGCATGTTTCACCATTAACACTAGCTATAGCTTCTCCAATACCAACAGGCCCTTTTTTTCTGATTATTTTTGTTTCTAATTTTAATACGTCTCCCGGGATAACTTTTCTTTTAAATTTGCATTTTTCAATTCCTGCAAAATATGCTTTCTTGCCTTTATTATCATCTAAAGACAAAGTTGCAACGGCACCTACTTGAGCCAAAGCTTCAACTATTAAGACCCCTGGCATTACAGGTTCTGAAGGAAAATGTCCTCTAAAATATTCTTCTTTAAATGTCACCGCCTTGTAGCCTACTGCATATACACCAGGCTTATAATCGCTTATATAATCTACTAATAAAAAGGGATGTCTATGCGGTATTATATTTTCTATATCTTTTATTCCAAGCATATTAACTCCTACTTATCTCAAATAATGGTTGCCCATATTCAACTGATTCACCATTCTTAACCATAACTTCAACAATAGTACCTGAATATTCGCTTTTCAATTCATTCATAAGTTTCATGGCTTCTAGTATTGCTACAATATCTCCTTTATTTACAACATCTCCCTCATTTACATAAGGCTTTCCACCTTCATCACCTGATGTGTAGAACGTTCCTACAATTGGTGACTTTATATATGTTTTTTCTTCTTTTTCGATATGGATTTCCTCATTTACTATATTATCTACAATCTTTTTGTCTTTATTCCCACTAAATTCCACAGAAATTCTAGAACCATCTTCTTCATATTCCAAGGAAGATGCTCCTAATTTTGAGACTTCTTTTATCAATTCATAAATATTATCTACTTTCATATTAATCCTCATATTCACCTAACAATAAACTAGCATTATGACCACCAAAACCCAAAGAATTACTAATTGCATATCTTACGATTTTATCGATTCCATCGTCCATTTGTACATCTATCTCACATTCTTCATCAATGCAATTTGTTCCCGCTGTTTTATGTATATATCCCTTTTCTATTGACTTGGCACAGACTATGCATTCAACTGCTCCAGCAGCTCCTAACATATGGCCTGTCATAGACTTTGTGGAATTTACTATTACATTATTATTAATTCCAAACACTGTATTTATAGCTTTAGATTCACATTTATCATTTAATTTTGTTGAAGTTCCATGGGCATTAATATAGTCAATTTCACTAGGGGTAATTCCACCTTCTTTTATCGCAATCTCCATGGCTTTAGCCGCACCTTCTCCTGTTTCGCAAGGTGATGTTATATGATATGCATCGGAAGTAGCACCGTACCCTAAAACTTCTGCATAAATCTTTGCATTTCTTTTTAATGCATGTTCCAACTCTTCTAAAACAACTATCCCGGCACCTTCTCCAAGAACAAAGCCAGTTCTGTCTTTATCAAATGGTATGGAAGCAGTAAGTCTATCTTCAGAAGTTGACAAAGCATTCATGCTTGAAAATCCAGCAATACCCAACGGATCTATAGTGCTTTCTGTTCCCCCTGCAACCATTATATCTGCATCATCATATTTAATCGCCTTATAGGAATCTCCTATACAATGTGTTCCAGTAGCACAAGCTGTTACTACATTTGTACATTTACCCTTTAACCCAAATTTTATAGAAACATTGCCTGCTGCCATGTTTGAAATCATCATCGGTATAAATAATGGTTTAACCCTTTTAGGTCCCTTATTAATTAAATTCAAATGTTCTGCACGCATCCTTTGCATAGAACCTACACCAGAACCCACTATACAACCTGCTCTATATGGGTCTTCTAGCTCCATATTAATATTGGAATCTTTTAATGCTTCCATTGCAGCTACTACTGCGTATCTACAATAATCTTCCATCCTTTTAGATTCTTTAAATTCAAGATAATCTAAAGCATTGAAGTCCTTTAATTCTCCTGCCAATTTAACATCAAAATCATCGGTATCGAATTTGGTAATTCCGTCTATTCCCACCTTACCATCTTTTAAACTTTTCCAAAACTCATCAACACTGTTACCTATGGGTGTTAATGTTCCTAAGCCTGTAATTACAACTCTTCTACTCATTTTTCACCTCTTACATTACCAGTCCGCCATCAATTTTTAACACTTGCCCTGTAATATAACTTGATTCTTCTCCCACTAAAAACAGCGCTGCATTTGCAACTTCTTCAGCCAAACCAAATCTACCTAAGGGTATTTGTTTAATTCCTTCTTTAACTATCTCCTCAGATAACAAATCTGTCATCTCGCTTTCTATAAATCCTGGAGCCAATGCATTTACACGAATGTTTCTTGTACACAGTTCTTTTGCACTTGATTTAGTGATTCCAATAACACCTGCTTTTGATGCCGCATAGTTTATTTGGCCAATATTGCCCATCATCCCTGATACCGATGAAACGTTTAATATGTTTCCATTTCTTTGTTTCATCATATACTTTGAAGCAAACTTAATACAATTATATGTTCCTTTAAGGTTGACTGCTATAACATCATCAAACTCTTCTTCAGTCATCCTAATAATCAAATTATCCTTTGTAATACCCGCATTATTGATTAATATATCTATTCTGCCATGTTCTTTTACTATATCCGCTATCATTTCTTTGCATTCATATGAGTTTGCAACATTTGCTTTTTTTAGAAAGGCTATATTCCCCAAGTTTTTTATTTCTTCAATAGTTTCCTTGGCTTTTTCATAACTCCCATTGTAATTTACTATTACAGTAGCCCCATTTTTTGATAATTTTAATGCTATAGCCCTGCCTATCCCCCTCGATGCACCCGTCACTAAAGCTACTTTACCTTTAAGCATATAATTTACTCCTTAATTCTTCCAAATCTGCTAGCGTTTCAACGTTATATATATTCACATCATTGCTAATCTTTTTAATCATATTAGTTAAAGTTTTTGAAGGACCAATTTCCACAAATGTGTCAACTCCTTGTGATAACATTCGTTTAATAGATTGAACCCACTTAACAGGGTTACTTACTTGAAGCATTAGCAATTCTTTTATATCATCCCTATTATCCACTAAATCGCCTGTTACATTGCTCACATAGGGAATTTTTAATTCATTAAATTTTACATGATTTAAACATAACCTCAATTCTTCTCCAGCTTTGTTTAATAAGGGCGAATGAAATGGTCCCGAAACATTAAGCTCTCTACACATTTTTGCACCTTGATTCTTTAAACTCAATATTGCATCATCCATTCTTGTTTTTTTACCAGTTATAATGATTTGCTTATCGGTATTAAAATTAGCAATCCAAATATCTTCAACACTTTCAATTGCAACTTCTACTTTATCTTTGGTGAGTCCAAGAACTGCTGTCATTGTTCCTGTGCCGTAGGGAACGGCTTCTTCCATAAGCTCGCCTCTTAAAGCAGTCACTTTTAAAGCATCTTCAAACTCAATCCCTCCAGCCACGTATATAGCAGCATATTCACCAAGGCTTAAGCCTGCAGCTATATCCGGTTTTATACCTCTTTTTAATATTTCATCAGTAATTGCTATCTCAACTGCCAGCATTGAAGCTTGCGTGTATTTAGTTTGATTTAGTTTATTACTTCCTTCGATTATATTTTTTTTTACATCTATTCCAAGATAATCGCTAGCCACATCAAAGGACTGATTATCAAAGAAATCTTTTCCCATATCCTTTTTTTGTGCCCCTTGTCCTGGATATACGAATGCAATCTTAGACATATTTTTGATTCTCCTTTATAATACCTTTTGTTTCATTTACTATTGTCTTGATAACATCACTAACACTTGGAATATCTTCAATCAATCCAGCAATCTGTCCCGCCATTAAACTTCCAGTTTTGATGTCACCATCAATAACCGCTCTTCTTAAACCGCCTTCAGTTAATCTTTCAAGCTCCTCAAAACTTGTTCCTTCTTTTTCAAGCTTTGTATACTTTAGAGTTTGCGCATTTCTAATTGTTCTAACTGGATGACCTGTACTTCTTCCTGTTACTTTAGAATCAATATCTTTTGCTTTTATTATTGCTGCTTTATAGTTATCATGAACATTGGCTTCTTTAGTAACTACAAATCTTGTACCCATTTGTATGGCTTCAGCACCTAGCATAAAAGCTGCTGCCATACCTCTACCATCATAAATTCCACCAGCTGCAACAATTGGTAAGTCAAAATTATTATGCATCTCTGGCACTAGGACCATAGTAGTTAAATCTCCTATGTGACCTCCTGCTTCAGTTCCTTCAACTATAAGGCCATCAATACCAACACGTACCATCCTTTTTGCCAAACCCAAAGAAGCAACTACTGGTAAAACTTTAACTCCTGCATCTTTCCACATAGGTATAAATCTTTCTGGATTTCCCGCACCTGTTGTTACCATCGTGACTTTTTCATGGGCTACAAGTTCTGCAATTTCCACCGCATATTCATTAAGTAACATTATATTAACTCCAAAGGGTTTGTCAGTTTTTTCTCTAACCTTATGAATTTGCTCTTTTACCCAAGAAGTAGGAGCAGCACCTGCTCCAATTATTCCTAGACCACCAGCTTCTGAAACCGCTGCCACTAAATTATGATCTGCTACCCAAGCCATTCCACCTTGCATAATTGGATATTCTATTCCTAAAAGTTCTGTTAATCTAGTTTTCATATTAAGCTTCTTTCTTAGTTTTTATATAATTAATTGCATCTCCTACTGTTAGAATCTTTTCTAAATCTTCAGTAGGTATTTCTACTTCGAATTCATCTTCAAAAGCCATTACTAGCTCAACTAAATCTAACGAATCTGCTCCTAAATCATCTTTGAATCTAGCTTCAAGCGTTACTTGAGTTTCTTCAACACCTAAACCATCTACAATTAACTCTGTCATTTTCTCTTTCATTTTAAATCTCCTTTATAATTAAACATTAATATATGATGCCCCCCATGATAGTCCTCCGCCAAATCCAGCGATAACTATTTTTTGGCCATCATTAAATTTATCATCTTTATTCATTTCATCAATCAATATGGGAATGCTGGCTGATGATGTGTTGCCATATTTTGATATATTGCTAGGGACTTTTTCATCATCTACATTGAGTTTCTTCTTAATATAATCTATTATTCTTTGATTAGCTTGATGCAATATTAAATAATCCAAATCTGATATGTTTGCATCCGCTTTTCTTAGGACTTCATTTATAACATTGGGAACTTCCTTTGTTGCAAACTTAAAAACTTCTTGCCCATCCATCCTGATATATGTAAGTTTGTTCTTTTCTCTTGTTTCCCAATCCTTTGGAGTTCTTGCTTCACACTCAAGAACATTTCCTCTACTTCCATCGTTGTGCATCAGTGAAACTATCTTACCTTCAGCTGCCGTTAGAACACAAGCTCCTGCTCCATCACCAAATATTATGCAGTTTGATCTGTCTTTAAAATTTGTAATTGCTGATAAATTCTCAGCTCCTATAATTAAAGCATTTTTTACTGACCCAGTTCCTATATATGATTGAGCAATTTGATAACCTAATAAAAATCCAGTACATGCACTATTAACATCCATGCACTGTGCATTAATTGCACCTATGCTTTTTTGAACATAAGAAGAAACATTAGGAACTAGCACATCTGGTGTTAACGTAGCAACAATTATCATGTCTATCTTTTCAGGCTTAATCTTTGCATTTTTTAAAGCTTCATTTGATGCCTTAATGGCCATCGATGTTGTGGTATCATCTTCTGTTATACATCTAGTTTTAATTCCCGTTCTTTCTCTAATCCATTTATCCGTGGTTTCCACCATTTCAGCTATATCATTATTAGTTAAAACTCTACTTGGTAAATAGCTTCCTGTACCAATTAATTTTCCGACCATAAGTCTCTCTCCGTTTATTTTGACTATCAAAGTAAATTGTTTGACTTTCAAAGTATACTATATCGTCGCCCACTTTGTCAAATTCTTTTTAAAACAACTTATTAGTGATATAATATATATAGAGAGATTAATTAATGATCAAATTCTATTTTTTCATATATGTTTTGACTCTAAGAAAGGAGAATTAAATGAATAGAAATGAAAAAAAAGAATCTATAACAGTAAACAATGTGGATGAAAATGATGAAGAATTAATTGAAGATGATTTCCACTATAATAATTTACTTGAAATTATAAATAGGGAAAGGGAAAAACATCATGTACATGAAGTTACAGAGTTTGATATTGATGTAATTGAATATTCTGATTCAATTGTTTTAAACACTGTAAATGACTTGGAGCGTATTCTTAATAATATAAATAAACTTAGGAGAGAACTTGGTAAAAAAAGCATAACCGAATTAGATTATGACCATCTTTCCAAAAGATTTAACTTTGAACATTGGGAGGAATATTTAGATGTATTAAGGAAAATTAACGATAAACAATGACAAACATGCTAACATATTATATACTGTTTTTAAGGAATATATTTAAGGAGGACAATAATATGAAAAAAGGACTTATATTATTACTAGCCCTAGTTTTACTATTTTCATTTACAGGATGCGGCGGTAATGGGGAATTATTAGACGATGCCAAGGAAGCATGGATCGAAGAACATGGGGATACAATTACAGATTCAGAAATAGAAAAATATACCAGTAGCATGAACGAAAGTCACAGTATGATGGCTTCTATGATTCTGTTAAATAATGACTGGGATAGCGATTTGGATTCATATGATTCAGTATATTTAGTATCCTTCGTGTTAGAATCGGGAGATGAAAGAGCTATGGTAATAGCTGACGGGGAAATGATTATACCTTAGTATTTAAAAAGATTTAAAATCACCAGGCATATCGCCTGGTGATTTGTTTTTTGATTAAGCTTCTAATGCTTTAGCAGCTTCTTCAGCTTCTTTCTTTCTTTCTTCTAAAATCTTTTCATACTGTTCATCAGTCATCTTTTCCATTGTGATTCCTGTGAAACCATAGAAGATTGATACTAGTGGATTTATCCAACAAACAATTGCATATGGAGCATATCCGCCTGCACCCCATTGGCCTACGCCTAGGAATGTAGCCATTGTAGCACCACATGTATTCCAAGGTACTAAGTTGGAAGTCATTGTACCAGCATCCTCTAATACTCTTGACAAGTTCTTAGGAGCTAATCTAGCATCTTCAAATGCAGTCTTGTACATTCTACCTGGAAGTACGATAGCTAAGTATTGGTCACCGGCAATTACATTCATGAATATGCAAGAAATAACTGTAACTGTTACTAAAGCACCAGTTCCCTTTGCAACCTTAAGAAGTGAATTACCTAGTGTAGCAAGCATGCCAGAAGCATCCATAACTCCGCCGAAACACATTGCACAGATAATCAAGTTGATTGTCCACATCATTGAATGCATACCGCCTCTTTCTAATAGTGCTACCAAATCAGGCATTACTGATTC
>DATFJV010000078.1:0-71377 GCA_035268985.1 Anaerovoracaceae bacterium
AACTATAACCTTTTCTCTTACAAAACTCTAATGTCTTACTTAATATAACGTTAAAATCCTCAGGAACAAGTTGACATTCATCCACTGTAATGATTGACATGAAATGCTTTTTTTTATGCATGCCAAGTGTCATTTCTCCGCCCTTTTCCATATCTCCAAAGGTATATTCCATCTTGTTTCTATAACCTTCAATCAATGGTGCAGGTACCATCCCTTTATATATACAATTATCAATTTCATACTGTTGCATCAATTCACTAATCAATGATTCCTTCTCACTGAGCTGATCTTCGTATTTTACTCCTTGATATATGCAGCCTCCGCAATTTTCGCTATCTTTACAAACTTTAAAATTTCCCATATCTATCATAAAATTCCTTCTTATATTCTAAAAATCTATCTTCTTCTATCGACGTTCTAATATTCTTCATCATGTTTATTAGAAAGTACAGATTATGATTGGATAGTAACATTGCACTTAGCATCTCATCTGCCTTAAAAAGGTGCCTTAAATATGCTTTTGAATAATTTCTACATGTATAGCAATTACAATTTTCATCTAGGGGACTGAAATCCCTTTCATATTTAGCATTCTTAATATTCACCCTACCATTACTAGTTGTGGCAAGTCCGTGTCTTGCTATTCTAGTAGGTAACACACAGTCAAACATATCTATTCCGTGCTCTACGCCTTCAAATAGATAGTCAGGACTTCCTACTCCCATAAGATACCTCGCCTTGTCCTTAGGCAAATAATCCACTGAATAATCCAGCACTTCTAGCATAAGATCTTTTGGTTCCCCTACAGATAACCCTCCTATGGCATAGCCCGGTAAATCCATCTCTATTATCTCCATGGCGCTTTGGTGCCTAAGATCCTTATACATGCCACCTTGCATAATACCAAATATGGATTGCTTTTCTATATCTTTATGATAGTCTTTGCATCTTTTAAGCCATCTTGTTGTTCTTTCAAGGGACTCCTTTACATATTTTCTATCTGCAGGATATGGCGCACATTCGTCAAAGGCCATCATTATATCTGAACCCAATGCGTTTTGTATTTCTATTGCTTTTTCTGGCGATAGCATATGTTTAGACCCATCTATATGAGAACTAAATTTTACGCCTTCTTCAGTTATCTTTCTAAGTTTACCTAAAGAAAAAACTTGAAACCCACCACTGTCAGTTAAAATAGGTTTATCCCAATTCATGAATTTGTGAAGTCCACCTGCTTCTTTTATAACTTCGTGACCAGGTCTTAAGTATAAATGGTAAGTATTAGATAGTATTATTTCAGCTCCCATCTCTTTTACTTGCTCTGGTCTCATAGCTTTAACTGTAGCTTGAGTACCTACAGGCATAAAAACTGGAGTTTCTATAACTCCATGGGGTGTAGTAACTCTTCCCCTTCTAGCTTTTGTTTTTTTATCTTCTTTAATTAACTCGTATGAAACAGCATTTTTCATATTTTCTCCTATTTACCTATAATTTTTATCAGTTACTCTATTAGCATAGAATCTCCGTAGCTGAAAAATCTGTATTTTTCTGCTACAGCAGCTTCATAAGCCTTGATTATTTCTTCTTTATTATAGAAAGCGGAAATTAGCATTAAAAGGGTTGATTTAGGTAAGTGGAAATTGGTAACCATACTATCAACAATTTTAAATTTATACCCAGGATATATAAATATTCCAGTGCTTCCGTCTCCACTTTTTACTCTATATCCATCTTTTGTTTCATATGCCACACTTTCCAATGTTCTAACAGATGTGGTTCCAACTGCAACTAGCCTCTTATCACATTTAAGTGCATCATTTATTATCTTTTCATATTCTTTAGATATGGTATATTCTTCAAAATGCATTTGATGTTCTTCAATATTTTCGCATTTAACAGGTCTAAAAGTTCCAATACCAACATGTAAAGTTACATAAGCGATTTTTACACCTTTATCGTTTAAAGTTTTTAATATTTCATCAGTAAAATGAAGTCCAGCTGTAGGTGCTGCTACGGACCCTGGTTCCTCACTATATACCGTTTGATATCTATCCTTATCCTCTTCTACGCTTTCCCTTTCAATATATGGAGGAAGTGGCATTTTACCTATTTCATCTAATCTTTCGTAAAAAATACCTTCATATACAAATTTCACTATTCTTGTACCATCATCTCCATAGTCTACTATTTCAGCTTCAAATTTTTTATCATCTGAAAAAACCACCTTGTCTCCAGGTTTTAATCTTTTTCCTGGTTTTACCATAGTTTCCCAAAGATCATCTTTTATTCTCTTTATTAATAAAAATTCAATTTTTGCTCCTGTTACTGCTTTTTTACCATATAACCTAGCCGGTATTACCTTTGAATTATTCATTACTAATAAATCATCTTTATTTAAATAATCCACTATATTATAAAACATTTTATGATTAATTGTTTCATTTTTCCTATTTAATACCATAAGTCTTGATTCTTCTCTTTTGTTTGCTGGTTTTTGAGCTATTAATTCCTTTGGCAATTCATAATCAAAATCCTTTATTTTCAATGCTAATCCTCCCGAAATAAGCCCATAAGACCTAAATGTTTATATGCATCCAATGATGCCATTCTTCCTTTTTGTGTTCTATATAATAAACCAGCTTGAATTAAATACGGCTCATTTACATCTTCCAATGTTACTCTTTCTTCACCTATAGCAGAGGCAATAGTTTCTATCCCCACTGGTCCACCATTAAATCCTTTTATTATAGTTGTTAATATCTCTCTATCAAGCTTTTCCAATCCTAATTCATCAACTTCTAAAGAATCTAATGTAAACTTAGTTAAATCTTTATTAATTTTACCATTACCTTTAACCTCTGAAAAGTCTCTAACTCTTTTTAATAACCTATTGGCTATTCTAGGGGTTCCTCTGGAGCGCTTGGCTAATTCTAATATTGAATCATTATCTGCTGAAATTTTCATTACATTTGCTGATCTATTTATTATCTCTTCTAATTCATCATCCTCGTATAACTCAAACTTGCTGATTATTCCAAATCGGTCCCTAAGTGGCGCGGATAAACTACCAGCTCTAGTGGTAGCACCTATTAATGTAAATTTTGCAATATCAATTCTAAGGGATCTTGCAGAAGGTCCTTTACCAATTATTATATCCAACGCATAATCTTCCATGGCAGAATATAGAACTTCTTCCACCGATCTATTTAACCTGTGTATTTCGTCAATAAACAAAACATCATTTTCATTTAGATTTGTTAAAATTGCAGCCAAATCTCCAGCTCTTTCTATTGCCGGTCCAGAAGTAATCTTTATGTCCACTTCAAGTTCATTGGCAACTATTGTAGCTAATGTTGTCTTACCCAAACCGGGAGGACCATAAAATAGTATATGGTCGAGGGGTTCATTTCTTTTTCTTGCTGCCTCTATATATACTTTTAGATTTTCCTTTGCATTCTTTTGCCCACAAAATTCTTTTAACTTTTGAGGTCTTAGGGTATTCTCACTATTAATATCTTCCCTATTTACTGTTTTTGACGTTATTTTCTCTTCCATTAATATACATCCTTACATTAGATTCCTAAGAGCTATTTTCACATATTCTTCAACCTTTAATTCATTATCTTCAATTCTCTCAATAAAATTTGTAGCCTCATTTTTTGAATAACCTAGGTTTGTTAAAGCAATGATAGCTTCTCTTTTTTCTTTAACTAATCTACTTTGCATTCCCAGGTTGTTGTAGCAATTACCATCTGTAGTTACATCTATTTTATCACTTAATTCTAAAATTATTCTTTCTGAGGTTTTTTTACCTATGCCATTGGCTTTTGATATTGATTTAGCGTCACCACTTACTATAAATAACTTAATTGTATTTATGTCCGCCAAAGATAATATGCTTAAACCTGCTTTAGGTCCTACACCATTTACTGATATTATTTTCTCAAATAATCTTAATGAGTCCTCATCAGGAAAGCCAAATAGGCTAAAACTATCTTCTTTTACTTGCATATGTGTAAAAGTGGTAACTATATCACCTTCTTTATTTAAAAGTAAAGGTGAATTATCAGGTACAAAAACTCTAAATCCGATCCCTGCTTGTGTTTGAATAACTATAGCCCCTTTGTCATAGCAAAGATACTCACCTCTAATATGTCTAATCATAACCTCTCCTTTACCCTAGAATTCATGGAATTAGCATGACAAATTGCAGCTGCCAATGCGTCCGCTGTGTCATCAGGTTTTGGAACCTTATCCAAATTTAGCAATAGCCTAACCATATATTGAATTTGCTTTTTATCTGCCCTACCATAACCGACTAATGCCTGTTTGATTTGTAATGGTGTATATTCGCTAATATTTAGACCACTTTCAGCACATGCTAAAACAGCAACGCCTCTAGCCTGACCAACCATAATCGCAGTCTTCGCATTGCTGTTAAAAAACAATTCCTCAACGGAGGCATCCTCCGGCTTATATTTATTTATTATTTCCCCAAGTTCGCTGTAAAGCTTACATAATCTATCGGGCATTTCCATCTTAGCATTTGTTGTAATTGCTCCATAATCAACAACTTCAAAGTGATTCCCTATATAATCTACAACTCCGTATCCTAATATAGCATAACCCGGATCAATTCCTAATATTCTCATAATTTACTCCTAATATATTTTAACAAATAAACAGATGTTTGTCTATATGCATATGCTTTTAAAGGAAATTTATCCTATGATTAACTATTCAAGTATGCTATAATACATACGTAAATGTATAATAATACAAAATAGGAGGTTTTATGAGATACTCTAGACAAAACAAGATACTTGAATTGATATCCACCTACGATATTGAAACACAAGATATGCTTTTAAACCTATTGAAAGATTCAGGCTTTGAAGTGACTCAAGCAACTATATCAAGGGATATTAAAGAATTGCAATTAATTAAAACACTTTCTCCTTTGGGAAGGTATAAGTATGCAGTTGGTAATTATACTGATAAACCAATTTCTGATAGATTTGTAAAGATTTTTAGAGAAACTATTACTTCATATGAATCAGCAGAAAATCTTGTTGTTGTAAAGACTCTTTCAGGCTGCGGTAATGCTGCATGCGAAGCAATAGATTCCATGGCGTTACCCCATGTTGTTGGAACTATAGCTGGGGATAACACTTTTTTAATAATAGTTGATTCCAAAGGGAATGTCCCACCTGTTCTTGAAATTTTTAATGATATTATAACTATGAGGTTAAAAAATAATGATAAATAGAATTGAAATTGAAAATTTTGCTACAATTTCAAAAACTAGTATTGATTTGGAAAATGGTTTAAATATAATTACTGGTGAAACAGGAGCTGGTAAATCCGTTTTAGTTCAGGCAATTAGTATTGCCTTAGGGGCTAGAGCTGATACGACCTATGTACGTACGGGTGAAGACAAAGCCATTATACAATTGGCTGGCAATTTATCGGGTAATGAAGTAATAATAAGTAGGGAAATTTATTCATCGGGTAAAAGTATATCTAAAATTAATGGCAGCCTAGTAACCCTTAATAATCTTCGTGAGTTTTGTGAAGGCTATGCGGATATACATGGTCAGTATGATAATCAATCATTACTTGAACCTAATAATCATATAAACATACTTGATAAATTTAATAATCAAGTATTTTTTCATGAATTGAATGAATTGAAACTTGATTATGATGAATATTTAAACTTGAACAATCAATACCAATCATTGTTAAATAAAGAAAAAGAATCTTTAAGTAAAAAAGATTATTATGAATTTGAATTATCATATATAGATAATCTCAAATTAATTGAAAAAGAAGACACTGAATTAGCAGATAGGATAAATATGCTTTCTAACAGTGAAAAAATTTATTCTTCTGTTAGTAAATCATATGTTGATTTACATGAAAAAGATCAATCAATATTATCAGAAATTAAAAATATAGAATCTTCTTTAAATAATTTAAGGAATTATAGCAATGAGTTAAATGAACTAGCTGATTCTTTAAATGATATTTATTTCAACTTAGAGGATATTTCATCAAAATTGAGAAATATCAGTGAATCAATTAACTATTCTGAAGATGAAATAAACGAATTATCGGAAAGACTTAGTTTGATTGAGGATGCCAAGAGAAAATATAAAAAAAGTATAACTGAAATACTTGAATATAGGGATAAAATAAATGATGAACTTACCTTAATAGATAATTTTGATGATGAAAAAACTAAACTTTTTGATTTGAAGGAATCTTCTTTTAATAAAGCAATGGAAAGGGCTAACAAATTAAGCCAAATGAGAAAAAAAGTTGCTACCTATTTAGAAGTAGAAATGTCTAAACAACTTAAGGATTTGAATTTCCAAAACACTGAATTCAAAGTAAATTTCACAAAAGAAGTTCTTACAAAAAATGGATTTGATAAAATAGAGTTCTTAATATCTACTAACCCTGGAGATCCATTAAAACCACTGGCTAAAATAGCCTCAGGTGGAGAAATATCAAGGGTTATGTTAGCTTTAAAAGGAATTTTACGCAATCAAATACTTGTACCTACTATGATTTTTGATGAGATTGATACGGGTATAAGTGGTATAACCGCTTCTATTGTAGGTAAGAAACTTATGGATTTATCAATAAATCATCAAATAATATGCATTACGCACTTGCCTCAAATTGCAGCTTATGGTAATACAAACTACACTATAATTAAAGAAAACATTGATAATAAATCACATACCATCGTTAAAAGATTAAACAATGTTGAAAAGGTAAATGATATAGCAAGATTATTAGGGGGGATGAATATAACTGAAACCACTAAAAATTCGGCCATTGAACTTATTAATACCGCTAATTAATTATTTAAATAAATTAAGTTAACGTTGAGAGGAATTATTTATGAAAAAAAATCTTGTATTACAAATCTTTATTGCATTTGTTGTAGGTCTTGGAGTCGGAATTATTTTATGGCTCTCAGACATTGATATTACAACATATGTAACATGGGTATCACCATTTGGTAGCATATTTGTTTCAATGCTAAAGATGATAGTTGTTCCAGTTATATTTCTATCATTAATAGCAGGGGCTGCTTCCCTTCCGACTAATGAATTTGGTAAAATTGGTATTAGAGTTATAGTATGGTATCTAATAACTTCATTATTGGCAGCAGTAATGGGTTCAATATTAGCTATCTTTTTTAATCCTGGTGGTTCTTCTAGCAAAGAAGCCTGGCAAATACTTGCCAATACTGGTGAAGCATCTAGAATATCCAATGCTTCCAACAGTTCTATATTAGACGTATTTATCAATATGTTCCAAAACCCTTTCCAAGCATTAGCTGAAGGTAACTTTTTAGCTATTATCGTATTTGCTATAGGTTTTGGTTTAGCAATTAAAATCGTTCATGATACTACAAAAGATAGCAGTCTAAAAACCGGAATTATAACTCTATTAAACGTATTAAACGCTGCTAAAGAAGGAATCTTTAAAATCGTTGATTGGATTCTTGCATACTCACCTATAGGAGTTTTTGCTTTAACATCATGTAATTTTGCACAATATGGCTCTAGATTGTTTGGACCGTATGTAACATTAACATTAGGTGTTGTTCTAGGTATATTATGTATGATGTTTGTTGTATATCCAATTCTAATGTTTTTAACCACAAAAAAAAGCCCACTAGGCTTTTACAAAGCAATTAGAGAAGCTATTTTAACTGGATTTGTAACTAGAAGTAGTGCAGCTACATTACCTGTTTCCATTACAGTGGCTAAAGAAGAACTTAATATCAAGGAGAGCTTATCCTCCTTCTCATTACCCCTTGGATCTACTATAAATATGGATGGAGTATGTGTTCACCTACCTATGTTCGCAATTTTAGCTTCTAATATGTTTGGTATTGAGCTTAGCTTTGGTTCTTTAGCAATATTAGTAATAACTACGGTATTAGCTTCAGTTGGAGCAGGAGGAGTGCCCGGAGGAAGCTTAATGCTTCTATTTATCATATTACAAAATATGGGACTGCCTGCAGCTGATATAGCTATTATAGTAGGTCTTGCACTTGGAATTAACCCTATCCTAGACATGTTTGAAACTATGAATAATGTTACAGGCGATTTGGTTTGCACTTATTCGGTTGCTGAAATGTCAGACATGATGGAAAAAGAAGAAGCATAAAAAATATATAAATAATTGATTAGACTAAAAGCGCTATATGATGTATCCCTTGTCAAGTAGACACGGCAAATAATTAAATTAAATTTTAGATTGTAACCAGCATTTCATTTGATATGCTGGTTACATTTTTTTAATTGCTATTATGCAAGTTGCTTCTTCTTTTTCTCGTTCAAGTTTCGCAACTTTTCGTTCCATTTTTTCTAAGTCAGCAAGCTCACTTTCTTATTTTCTTTTTCCGCGCCTATCAAGTAGAGTTTTTTCTCCACCTGCTTCATATTTGCGAACCCATTGATATATCTGAGCATAGTTGCAGCCATATTTAAGTGCAGTGCTTTTGATATCTCTATCATGTGCAAGGCAGTCCTTTACGATTTTTAATGGTTCTTCATATGCGGAATACTTAGTAGCCCATAATCTAATTCTATTGTCTCCTCTCTTTCCCAAATTCAATTCTTCAGCTAACCTATTTGCAGATTTTTTCCCTGACAGATAATCCTTACATACTAGAGCTTTCTGCTCAACGGCATATTTTGGTTTGGCCATAAAAAAGTCCCACCTCCATAGATAAATGAAATTTAATTATTTCATCTGTCTACCTAAGTGGGATTTTATCAATCAGCGCTTTTTTGTTATTTTTAATATAAAAATGGCTGAGATTAATCTCAGCCTCTAAAACTAATTCTTTAAACTTTGAAGAGGCGCTGGTATCTTTCCACCTCTATTTATTATTACTGATGAAGACTCTTTTTTTAGTTTCATAACGGGTCCCCTACCTAGTAGTCCTCCAAAATCAAGGCTATCGCCATCCTTTAATCCAACTGCTGGAATTAATCTAACCGCAGTCGTTTTTGAATTTACCATACCAATGGCAGCCTCATCTGCGATTATTGCGGATATTGTTTCCGCCGGTGTATCACCTGGCACTATTATCATATCAAGTCCCACTGAACAAACGGCAGTCATTGCTTCAAGCTTTTCTATACATAGAGCCCCACTTTCAGCAGCAGCAATCATTCCTGCGTCTTCACTTACTGGTATAAAAGCTCCTGATAATCCTCCTACGCTGGAAGACGCCATAACTCCACCTTTTTTAACTGCATCATTTAACATTGCCAATGCTGCAGTTGTACCATGAGTCCCACATTGCTCAAGTCCTATTTCTTCTAGTATATATGCAACGGAATCTCCTATTGCAGGTGTTGGAGCTAAGGAAAGATCCACTATTCCAAAGGAAACGTCAAGCATACTGGACGCTTCTGTGCCTACAAGCTGTCCCATTCTAGTTATTTTAAATGCAACTTTTTTTATGGTTTCTGCCACTTCGTTAAGAGGTGCATCCTTAGGCATTTTAGCAAGTGCTGCTCTAACTACGCCAGGTCCTGATACTCCCACATTTATAACACAATCAGCTTCTCCAACTCCATGAAAGGCCCCTGCCATAAACGGATTGTCCTCTGGTGCGTTACAAAATACTACTAGTTTAGCAGCACCTATGCACTGATTATCCTTAGTTAATTCAGCAGTTTCTTTTACCTTTTGACCCATTATTTTAACAGCATCCATATTTATGCCTGCTTTTGTAGAGCCAATATTAATTGATGAACACACTATATCGGTTTCTGATAATGCTCTAGGAATGGATTCTATAAGTTCTTTATCTCCCGCGCTAAAACCTTTTTGCACAAGTGCTGAATATCCACCTATAAAATTGACTCCTATTTTCTTCGCTGCTCTATCTAACGTTTTTGCATATTTGACAGGATCTCCACCAGATACTCCAAGCAACAAAGCTATTGGTGTTACTGATACCCTTTTATTTATAATAGGTATACCGTATTTCTTTTCAATGAATTCGCCAGTTTCCACTAGTTTTTCAGCTTTACTAACTATCTTGTTATATACTTTTTCACAAGATTTATCTATGTCAGCATCGGCACAATCTATTAAAGATATGCCCATGGTAATGGTTCTAATATCAAGGTTCTCTTCATCAATCATTGATATTGTTTCCATTATGTCATTCATATTTATCATTTGGAACCTCCGTTATATTCTGTGCATTGAATTAAAGATATCTTCGTGCATTACATGTACGACCATCTCAGGGACTGCTTTTGCAATCTTTTCCTCGATGCTTTTAATATCTTCACTATCATCCATAACGTCAACTACCATGATCATACAGAAATACCCATCCAAAACTGATTGTGTAACATCAATTATATTACTATTTGTCTCTTCACATATCTTAGATACATTCGCCAAAATTCCTGTTTTATCCTTACCTATTACTGTAATAACAGCTTTCATATATTTAATCCCCCTTGAATTATACTATTGAACATTTTAACAAATTTCATGACAAATTACCACCTAATTTCAAATTTATTTTTGATGATATGAATATAGAAAGTATGTTTACAATTAATGCTATACATAATATAATTATTTCTATATTAGTATTATAGAACATATCAATTTCTAATATCGATAAATTAGTTCCTAGCATTGTTGTAAGTGCCATTAGTCCAATAAATGCAAATCTACCCTTTTCTACACCAAATTTAAACATAATTGGCATATTAATTGCTGAAATTATAAGGGCAACACCTAATATAGATATTACTATTGATGGCTCAATTAATGCCTTATATTCCTCAATAAATATCGATAGTATGAAGTGAAGTAAATAACTCATAGCAGTAACAATTCCCATAAGCAAATAACCCAATATATATTTGCTATAAATAATTTCTCTAGAACTGTAAGGCATCATATTTTGTAATTCATTCCATTTAGATCTTTCATCATATGCTATGGCAGTTATGGGAAGCATTGCTGCAAATACAATCACAAAATTGCTTAAAAATTCATCAGGTATCAAGACAAAGCCAATAATCATAATAAAATAAATCTTATGCCTACTAATTGTTAATATATCCTTTAATAATAAACCTACCATTAATTTACCTCCTTTGCCATAAATAATATTACATCTTCAAGACTAAAATGTTCACTTTTAAACCCTTTATTAACCATTTCTTTTCTTACCAATATTTCAGTACTATATTTATTTTCTTTTAACCCTACTATTGCTTCTTTCGGAATATCAGAAACACTGTCTTTGGAGATATTTATTAAACTGAATTTATTTAAAATAACATCTTTTTCTTCCATAAATACTAATTTACCTCTATGAATAAATGCTATATAATCACAAATTTTTTCAAGATCACTTACAATGTGAGAAGATAACAATACTGTTTTGTCTTCTTCTCTAGTAAATTCATTAAATGTTTGAAGCACTTCATCCCTAACCATGGGGTCAAGACCACTAGTGGCCTCATCTAAGATAAGGAGCTTAGCTTCATGTGACATGGCCACTGATATTGCAAGTTTCATTTTCATTCCCCTAGAATAATCTTTGAATTTCTTATTTAATGGCATATTTAGCTTTTTAATATATTCAAAATATGTTTTTTCATCCCAATTAATATAGGTATATTTCATAATGCTATTTACATCTTTAGCGTTTAATATTTCGGGATAGTATGCTTCATCTAAGACCACTCCTATATCGTTTTTTAAAGAAGTGAACCTACAGTCTTTATTATCTATTCCAAAAACCTTAACCACACCCGCATCTCTACTTACTGAATCCATTATTAGATTTATTGTAGTAGTCTTACCTGCTCCGTTTTCTCCAACAAGGCCTACTATACTACCCATTGGAATATTCATAGTTATATCATCTAACTTGAAATCTTCATAGCATTTTGTTAAACCATTAATTTCTATGGCATTCATTTATTCCACCTCTTTTTCCAAAGTCTCTATAAGACTTATTATTTCATCTTTATTCAATTTGCAATACTTGTTTAACTTAATAGCTTCTTTTAATGATTTTTCCAGTTCAGTTAAATAGTATTCATTAATCAAATTTTCATTTAAATTTGCAACATAACTACCCTTGCCAGGCACTGTTAATATATATCCATCATTTTCAAGTTCAGTATAAGCTCGTTTAGTAGTTATAACACTGACTTTAAGATCCTTAGCTAAATTTCTAATGGATGGTAATGATTCGTCAGCCCCTATCCTATTTTGCAATATTTCATTTTTAATCTGTTCATATATCTGCTCATATATTGGAGCATCCTTATTGTTACTAATTACTATATTCATAAGCCCACCTTTGTATATACTGTATATATTAGTTAAACACAGTATATACATCTAAATATAATTTGTCAAGGTTTTTGCAAAAAAAATAGCACAGCATTAGCTGTGCTATCAAATATCTTATACCATTACAGGTTTTGGTAATCTTTCTTCCATGATCTTCATTAAGTTATCAGTTGTTTCAAGCTCATCACTTAATTTATCATCTACAACCTTTTCAAATAATTTTTCAACTGGGGACAATACGCCACCTAGCACTTCATCTACTTCAGCATATTTATATAGAGCAATTTCATCATCCATTTCAGCTGATATATCTTCAGTTGAATCAAATTCGAAATCTTCCTCTAATACTTCTGCCATTGAAGCTGCTATTTCCCAGTTTGAGTATTCTACTTCTTCTTCAACAGCTGCGGCCACTTCTAGAAGTCTTCTTTCAGTATTTGTGAATGTACCGTCTACGCTACATGCACCAGTACCAGGAATAACCACATCAGCTTGAACTGTTGTATCAGTTAAGTAAATATCAGATACTGCCAAGAATTCTAATCCGCTTAAATCCATATTAGGATCTTCGCCAAATATTAATAATCCTTTAACACCTTCTAAAGCTTCTCTTCCATTTCTAATACCCATGTCAACTAATCCCTGAGTATTGTTTTTAGGTCTTAGCATTAATATACCATCCCTTGGTTCTCCAATATGTCCGGATAATAGCGCTATTTCACCAATCAATTTAGCGGCATTTACTGACAATATATTTTGTTGATATACAAACATTGCTTTCTTAGCATTTGCATAAGCTTCTGCTATAGCTTTCATTTCATCTGATACCTTGACTTTCGCTAACGACTTTTTAAATCCATCAAAGCCTTCACCGTCACTTGCCTTACCCATATCAAGAAGTGCTTTTGCAATTTCTTTTAATGAATCAAGGCTATTATCAACTTTAATATTTTCACAAAAGTCCATTCTATAAGGCATTTCATCATCATATAGGATATATGCTTTTGCACCGTTTTCAACTGCCTGCTTAATCTTTAATCTAATTACAGGGTTTTTACTAGCCAAAAATCCAGGGGCAACTATTACGTTGGTTGATAATAATTCGTTTATAGTATTTGGAGATGCATCATGACCAAATATATTGGCTAATGGATTTTCTCTTAAATTGAATGAAAATGTTTTAGCTCCCATTACATCGGCAAGTTTCTTCATAGCATATGCTTCTTCGTTTGTGTATCTATCGGATATTGCTACTGCTATTGAGTCTTTACCATTTCTAGCTTTTATACTTTCCATTTTCTTAGTTGCTATCATAAATGCGTCATAATAGTCAGTTTCACAGAAGTTATCACCCTCTTTAACCATAGGATCTACTAGTTTGCCTTCAAGTACAGCCGCATCAAATCCCCATTTACCTTTACCGCAAGAAACACCAGCATTTACAACACCTTCTTTGTCAGGGTTAGCTTTGATTAACATATCGCCATAAGCCTCTACTTTTAGTGAACATCCCACTGAACAGAATGAACATGTTGTATCATATACTTCAGTTGCTAGAGGAACTTCCTTAGCTACACTTTGTCTTTCTTGCAATGCTCCAACTGGACATACGCTTACACATTGACCACATGATATACAGCCAGATTCAGCTAGTTTATTACCAAGAGTTGGTAATACTACAGTATCAAAACCTCTATCAACGAGACCTAATGCTCCAATTCCCATTACTTCATCACATGCTCTTACGCATAATCCACATAATATGCATTTATTAGGATCTCTTACTATAAATGGGTGATCGTCTTCAAATTCTGTTATTTTTTTCTCACCGCAAAATCTTGAAGGTTCAACATCATATTCATTTGCATAATCAACTAATTTGCATTCATGATAATCATGACATCCACATTCCAAACATCTTGAAGCTTCTTGCATAGCTTCTTCCTCAGTCAATGAACTATATACTACTTCTGAGAAGTTATCTTTTCTTTGTTCCGGAGTAAGTTGGAATCCATTCTTTACTCTGCACATTCTTTCTCTATCTTCAAAAGTTTTTTCATTAACATCATCTCTTTCCACATAATACGGTTTTTCATAAGCAATAATCTCACCGTCTAAGTATGCATCAATTATTTCAGAAACTTTCTTAGCATCAGCAATTGCTTCAATTGCTATTGATATTTTATCATTACCGCAATCTCCACCAGCAAATACACCTGGCATTGAAGTCATAAATGTTTTTTCATCATACGCAATGGCATTTTTTCTGGTTTTGTCAACTTCAAATACGTTAGAATCTACTGCTTGTCCTATTGCTAAGATAACTGTATCAACATCTAAAAGTTCTGTTTTGCCTTCAACTGGAACAGGTCTTCTTCTTCCGGATTCATCAGGTTCACCTAATTCCATTATCTGTAAATTGACTTTATTTACATGACCATCTTCATCTGTTAAATACTCAATTGGGTTTGTTAGGTTTTTAAAGATAACACCTTCTTCTAATGCTTCTTCAATTTCTATTTCATCTGCAGGCATTTCATCTTTAGTTCTTCTATATATGTTATATACTTCTTTAGCTCCGAGTCTTACAGCAGTTCTGCAAGCGTCCATAGCAGTATTACCACCACCTACTATAGCAACCTTTTCACCTAGTTTTACATCTTCATTCCTAACTACTTGTCTAAGGAAATCTATTCCTCCTATTACACCTTTAGCATCTTCACCTTCGCATCCTACGCCTGTTGATACCCAAGCACCGATACCTAGAAGTACAGCATCAAAGTCTTTTCTTATAGTCTCAAATGTAATGTCTGTACCTATCTTAGTATTAGGAATAAGTTCTACTCCCATTTTTTCGATTAGCTTCACTTCCTCATCTAAAACTGCTTTAGGTAATCTGTATTCTGGAATACCATATCTAAGCATACCGCCAAATTTAGGCATTGCTTCAAATACTGTTACGCTGTGTCCTTTTTGTCTTAAGAAAGATGCTGCTGATAACCCCATAGGGCCTCCACCAATTATTGCTACAGCTCTACCGGTTTCTTCAGCTATTTCTGGTTGATATCTAACATCATTGCTTAAGTCGTAATCTGCAGCAAACCTCTTTAAATCCATGATACCAATCGGTTCATCAACTAAAGCTCTTCTGCAGTTATCTTCACATGGATGCGGACAAACTCTACCAATTGCTGCAGGTAGAGGAATTTTTGTTTTAATTAACTCTAATGCTTCTGCAAATTGTCCATTGGCTATTAATCCTGTATAACCTTGACAATCTGTATTAGCCGGACAATTTAGTGTACAAGGTGCCTGGCAGTCACCTACATGGTTTGAAAGTAGCAATTCAAGATTTGTTTTTCTTGATTCACATACTTTTTCAGTATCAGTATATATAACCATATCAGGTGCAATTTCAGTTGCACATGATTTAAATAGCTTTGGACTACCTTCTATCTCTACCACACATAGTCCGCATGAACCATATATTTCAGTTCTTTCATCGTAACAAAGAGTTGGAATAAAAATGTCATTCTCCCTTGCCACTTCTAAAACGGTCTGTCCGGGAAGCCCAAATACTTCTTTGCCATCGATATTTAATCTTAATTTTTTCATTTGTTCTCCTCCCCTCCTATTCTCTCACTATAGCGTTAAATCGACATGCTTCTTCACATCGTCCGCATCTAGTACATAAATCTTGGTCAATAACGTGTTTTTCCTTTAAGTTACCTGTAATTGCGTCAACTGGACAGTTTTTAGCACAAACTGTACAACCAATACAATCATCTGTAATTTTATAGGAAATCAACGCTTTACAAGATTTAGCAGTACACTTCTTGTTATAAATATGATCTTCATATTCATTTCTGAAGTATTTAATAGTAGTAAGAACAGGATTTGGAGCTGTTTGGCCTAAGCCACACATTGAACCAGCTTTAATTTTTTCCGCTAGTTCACCAAGTAACTCAATGTCACCGTCTTTACCTTCACCTTTAGTGATCCTTTCAAGAATTTCAAGCATTCTCTTAGTACCAATTCTACAATAGTTACACTTACCACAAGATTCTTTTCTGGTAAAGTCCAAGAAGAATCTAGCCATATCTACCATACAAGTATCTTCATCCATTACAATCATACCACCAGAACCTACAATAGCTCCTGTTTTAGTGATATCTTCATAAGTTACTTTAGTATCTATTAAGCTAGCTGGTATACATCCACCAGACGGTCCTCCCATTTGAACAGCTTTAAATTCTTTGTCATTTTTAATGCCTCCACCGATATCAAATATAACATCTTTTAAAGTTAATCCCATAGGGACCTCAACAAGACCACCTTTTTTTATTTTACCTGCCAATGCAAATACTTTTGTACCATTTGATTTTTCTGAACCATACTCAGCGTATTTTTCACCACCATTTTCAAATATCCAAGGTACATTTGCATAAGTTTCTACATTATTTATATTAGTAGGTTTTTGCCAATAACCTTTTTGCGCAGGGAATGGAGGTTTTAATCTAGGCATACCTCTTTCACCTTCAAGGGATGCAATCAATGCAGTTTCTTCACCGCATACAAAAGCGCCTGCTCCAGCTTTGATTCTAATATCAAAATCATAACCAGATCCAAATATATTCTTTCCTAAATAACTTTTATCTCTAGCTTGCTGCATTGCAGTTTCTAGTCTTTTAATTGCAAGGGGATATTCAGCACGGCAGTATATTATTCCTTCTATAGCGCCCATGGCGTAACCACCTATAATCATACCTTCAATCATAGAATGTGGATCACCTTCCAATACGGATCTATCCATGAAGGCTCCGGGGTCACCTTCATCAGCATTACAAACTATATATTTCTCACTATCTTTGCTGTTCTTTGCCGCATTCCATTTAAACCATGTTGGGAATCCTGCTCCCCCACGGCCTCTAAGACCTGAAACCTTAATTTGGTTTATTACATCATCTTGCGTCATAGAACTAACTACTTTCTCAGTAGATTTATATCCACCGCATGCGATGTATTCATCTATGTTTTCTGGATTTAATATTCCACAATTTCTTAAAACTATTCTAGTTTGTTTCGTAATTACGCTATTATCTTCATCATTAATTAAATATTTTTCTACGGGTTTATTACCTAATACATGCTCGCTTATAATCTCTTCAACCATTTCAGGCTGAACTTTTACATATCTATATAGCTTTTCATTATCATCATAGATATCAACTATTGGTTCTAAAAAACAAATACCGACACAGCCAGTAATTGTAGTTCTTAAATCCATGTTGCTTTTTTCCAAAATTCTATCGAATTCTGCTTGTGTTTTTTTAGCTCCAGAAGCAACACCGCAGCTTCCTTGGCCGACAACTATCCTCATATTTTACCTCCTATGCTCTGCCTTTAATTTCTTCTAGAACTTTAACAACAGAAGCTTTAGTTAAATTGCCATAAGTTTCATCACCTTCAGCAGTTTTAACCATCATAACAGGTGCTAAAGAACAGCATCCTAAACATGCTACGTTATTGATAGTAAAAATACCGTCTTCTGTAGTCTCTCCATCTTGTATACCTAAGTAGTCACATATTGATTCTTCAATCGACTCTGAGCCGTTAACATGACATGCAGTACCTTGGCAAAGCATAATTAAATTCTCACCAATAGGTTCTAATCTAAACTGCGTATAAAAAGTAGCTACTCCATATATTTTCGCAGGTCTAACACCTGTTGCCTCAGAAATGTAGTTTATAGCATCTAATGATAAATAACCATAAATTTCCTGAGCCTGTTGTAAGATAGTAATTAAACTACCAGGCACCTTAGCATACTTATCCAATACAGGCTTTAATTCCTCGAATTGGCATTGTAAACATCTCTCCTCCATATAATCCTCCTATTTAATATCATAAAAATACATTTTTAATTATAGCAAATATATATTTAAATATCAACGAATATATTTGAAATACATCGTTTATTATTTAACTTAAAAAGACAGCTATACTGCCTTTTTGAACAATTTTTCAATATTAGTTTCCATAATTAGTATACTAATAAACATAAGCCCACCGCCTAAATAACCCCGGGTAGAAAGAACCTCTCCAGCTAGCAAAAATGCTGCTATAGCAGCAAAGACAGGTTCAAAAGAAAACATTATCCCTGCATGGGAAGCCGTCGTATATTGTTGTGCTATGGACTGAGCTATAAAAGCTATTCCTGTGCATACAAGTGATAGAAAAATCACAGATATCCAGACTGATTTTGCCACAGGCAAAGCCGGTGACTCAAATCCAAATGCTAAAATAGTGAAAAATAAACCTGTGAAGCCCATTTGAAATATACCTAAATGTAAAGCTTTCACATTTTCTTTTCTTACCGCCCTATCCACCAATATTAACTGTACCGAACAAGCAAAGGCACATAGTATACATAAAAAATCACCGAGAAAAGTCTCTTTATTAATGGAGAAATTCTCTTTTAATGTCATCAACACGATACCTGTAAAACATATTATTAAAACTATAAAAAGTTTTTTGCTAGGTTTAGTTTTAGTTAATATATATTCTAAAGTTGGTGTTATAATAACATTTAAAGCTATTAAAAATCCTATATTTGTTAAATTAGTATATTTTACCGCTTCAGTTGCAAGGGTGTACATAACTGTAACTATTATTCCTATTAGTGCACCATATTTAATGGTGTCTATGCTTATATTATTTATTTTTTTACGCAATAATATAATCGAAACTAAAAAAGCTACACCAAATCTATATGCGTTAAGTGTAAATGTTCCCATTTCATTCAAGCTTAAATCCATCATATAATATGATACACCCCAACTAAATGTTACTGCTAATATCATGCAATCAGCTAAAAATTGTTTTTTATTTTCCATTTATCCCTCACTTTAATTCGGATATAAAAACTGGCAGAGCCAAATCTTCACTAATTTGACCGGTTTTAATCATTTTATCTATATTATATACTCTTACCAATGCTTGCTTTAATTCGTTAAGATTAAAATTCTTAGATGCTTTATAAGCCTTATCGAACCTATATCTGTTTATTTTTAGTTCTTTTTCTATTTGATACGGTGTCATATCAATTTCTTCCATTGATTTGATGTCATATATTATTTCAAATTGAGCAATCACTAGACCAATTATTTGAAAAGCACTTTCATTATTGTTCAATTTATTTATTGTTATATTCATGGCTTTTTTTATATCTCTATTACACATCGAATCTATTAAATTAAAAATATATGTATCTTCTGTTCCTAAAACAGCTAAGTTTATATCCCTTTCAGAAAGTGTATTACCTTCCGTTAAAACTGTTATCTTTTCAATATCACTATTTAAATCGATAAGTTTATAGCTACTATCTTTATTCATGTAACCTGAAACATTTATTACATAATCTATTAATTTATTTTCATAGACCAACTTATTATTATCAAATCTCTTTTTTATAAAACCTCTTAATTCTTTTATGTCTAGCTTAACAAATTCAAAACATTGCGAAATCTTTTTTACTTTTTTGCCTAAACTATTTAATTCTTGCTGTTTTTCGCCATCCAAGTAAAAAACTATAATTGAATTTGAATCATATCCTTTCAAATAATTAATAAGTTTTTCTTCTTCTTTGTCACCAAAACCTTTTACATTTTTTTGATATAAAGGAGAATAATTCCTTATAAGAACTACCCTTTTATCAGAAAACATGGAATAAGTATCAGAATTCATAATAATATCTTCTACACTAGTCACATCTCCATCTAGTTTGGTTAAATCCAATGCTTTATATTCATCATTTATATATCTGTTAACAATATTATTAATAGCCCAATTTATTAAGAAACTTTCACTGCCCATTAATAAAACAACTTTATTCAGTTGCTTTTTTGTCACAATTCTATTAAAATCTCTAAATCCTAATTCGGTCTTACTTAACATACTCATCCTCTATATCATTTTTTTTATATAGTATTTCCCATTTTTAATATCTATTCCTATAGCCCCGTCTAAATCGTTTCTAAATACCATTATATCTTTTTTATACAACTTTTCAATGGTATTATCTGCAGGATGTTCATAATTATTTTTGCCTACTTGAATAATCGCCACTTTCGGTTCAACTACATTCAAAAATTCATCCGTGGTGCTGCTTTTACTACCATGATGGCACACCTTTAATATGTCGCATTTTAATTTATCCGTATCTTCATAGTATTTAAGCATTTCTTTTTCTCCTTGGGCTAATAGATCTCCTGTTATTAAAATATCTACACCTTCATACTTTAGTTTAATCACCATATTCACCTTATTTTCATCTTCCAAATCAAATGAATCGCCTTCACTTAATATTGGCCATAATATTTCTATGTAAATTTCTTTTCCTAATACTATTTTATCTCCTACTTTTAAATATCTATCACTTTCAATGATTGGCATATATCCTTCAAAAACCATTAGCTTATCAATTAAGTATATTTCCTTAAGCTCACTTACACCTTTAAAATGATCCATATGTAAATGAGTTGGTATTGCCATATCAAGATTAAATACTCCATTTTTTAATAAATATGGCTTTAAAACCATTTGACCTATGTTTTTCATATAATGTCCCCCGCCATCTATCAAAACATTAAGTTCATCAGTTCTAATATGAATTCCATCACCCTGCCCTACGTCAATGAATACAACTTCATCATCTTTGAAATCATTTTTTGTTATAAGATGTATTGGTATAGAAATTAACATTGTTAAAAGAATTATAGAAATAACAAAAGTATTTTTTTTTCTTTTAATCAATACGATAAAGGTTTCAGAGGTTATAAATAGAATTATTATATAATATATAAAAATCATTGCGAAGTTTAAGGTAATAACATCAACTATCAAATTGTTATATTTATATATGATATCATTTAAATATATTATTAACTCTGAAATTGATATTGCCACCTTACTTATTACTATTAGTTTAAACCCAGTAATTGTAAATATTAATAGATGAATTATTATAATAGGCATTAATACTGCAACGATAGGGACTATTATTAGATTTGCTATTGGAGAAATTAAGGAAATATAATTCATTTCATAAGCAATAATTGGCATAAGCGTAATTTGAGCAGCTAAAATAGTACTTAAATAATTACCTACATATATTTTTAACTTAGGAGTTACAAAACATATTCCCAAAACTGCTATAAATGATAACTTAAACCCTATATTAAAAATTATATATGGATTCATTATAGAAAATACCATAAATGCTAATGTTAAGGCAGCTAATGTATCGAATCTTCTATCATAATAATATGAAATCATATTTAGCATTACCATAAAAATTGCTCTACAGCATGATGGTGGCCACATAGTCATAGTTCCATATGAAAGTAATATCAATAAAAATACCAAACCATAAATTTTTCTTCTATTACCTCTTATTATTACTAAAAAAAATCCATATACTATACCAATATGAAGACCACTTACTGCCAAAATATGAGAAATCCCATTTGCTTTAAATTTCTCATAGATTTCATCTTTCATGCAATTCTTGTCGCCAAATACAAGCCCACCAATTATGCCTCTATCTTCATATACATCTAAAAATTCATACCGTCTTTTTATTAGATTTTGTTTGAACTTATCTAATATATTTCCATTATCCTTTAAAACCATGTTGTCAATATATTGAATTCTACATATGCTTTTTGATTTTAAATAAAGCCTGTAATTAAAACATCCTGGATTCCTCTGAGTATCCGGTGTTACTATTTCACCACTAATTAAATATTCGCCACCTATAACATCACATACTTCATTGTAACTCTCATAATAGCCAATAACTTTTAAATCTAAAGCCTTTGGCTTTATTGTTAATTGATATAACCCTTCTTCCTTTAATATAATATCGGTAATCTCACCTACATAGCTATCCCTATCTTCATAAAAAAATTCATCCACCTTTAAATATTTTATATGTTCATTGAAAAATAACAATGCTCCAAATAATAATGATAAAAAAATTGCTATAAATTGTTTCTTCGTTAATTTCCTTTTTCTATATAAAACATAATTTGTAACTAATATAAATACAATTATTATAGATGTAAATAAGACTTCTTTTAACTCCAATATTGAATACATTAAAATATAGGATGTAAGGATTATCAATCCTATTATAAATAATTTTCTTCTCATACACACACCTTGCTTTTAATCTTCACACTATTAATATACTATCAATCTAATTATTAAGATTCAATTAAATTAATTATATATATGTAAAATGCAAGCATTTTATGGTATAATCCATATATCTATGCAAGGAGGTAATAACATTGACTGATAAAGGTAAAGATAAGAAAAAAGAAATAGATGATTTTCTAGTAAAATTTGAAGAAGAAGATAATAATGATTCTCTCGAAGAACTTGAAATAATAGAAAAACCATCTAAAAAGAAAAAAGTTCAAAATAAAGATAAAAAAGAAAAGAAACAAAAAAAAGATAAGATAAAAAAAGCAAAAGAAAACACTGGCAAAAGGAAATTCAGTATTGCCGGCTTTTTTAGGTTAGAAAATGACTACTATGTGGAAAGCGAAGACAAAAAAGTAATGGTAAACGGTAAAATGAAGCGCAATAAAAAATACAGAGCAAACATCAAGCACATTTTATTAACAATCCTGGCTATATTCATAATATGCTTTTTAGTGGGCGTGGGTTATTTATTTAATCTAATTCACAACGCACCCGATATCGAACCTGCACATATGTATGATATGATTTCTGAAACATCAATAATTTACGATGACCAAGGAGAAAAGCTTGATAGTGTATTTGCAAATGCCAATAGAACTATTGTCGAATATGACCAACTTCCTGAGGATTTAGTAAATTCCTTTGTTGCCTTAGAAGATAAAACCTTCTGGGATCATAATGGTTTTAACTGGATAAGAATAATAGGTGCCATCAAAGAATCTGTTTTTGGTGGTGGTCAAATAAGCGGCACAAGTACTATAACCCAGCAGCTTGCTCGTAATGTATATCTACCTGATGTAATGTCTGATCGTGACATGAATAGGAAGATAATAGAAGCATACTATGCTTATGAAATAGAAAAAGTACTTACTAAAGAACAAATTTTAGAAGCATATCTAAATACAATATACTTAGGTTATGGTTGCCATGGCGTACAAACAGCATCACAGTCGTATTTTAGTAAAAACGTTCAAGATTTAAATCTAATAGAATGTGCTTCTTTAGCTGCACTGCCTCAAGCACCTGACTACTTTTCATTAATCAAGTACGTAAGCAATGATGAATTAACTGAAGAAAGTCAAAACATACTCAAAAGGGGTGACTCTGGTTCTTATGTTTGGAATGACTTATCTAAGGGTAGGCGTGATCTTACTCTTAAACTTATGTATGGCCAAGGTTATATTAGTGAAGAAGTGTATAACGAAAACGTAGATATCAGCATTGTCGATGTATTAAATCCATATTTTGATGAATCAAATTCTTATACATCATATTTTACAGATTACTTAATAAAAACAGTTATACAAGATATGATGGAAGAATATAATTTGACATATAGCGAAGCTCATTCTAGGGTATATGATGGCGGTTTACAAATACATTCTACTTTGGATACACAAGCCCAAGGTATAATAGAAAAAGAATTTGAAAATAGAAACAACTTCCCTTACCTAGTAAGTGTTCGTAAAGATTCAGATGGAAATATAATATCTCCTCAAAATGATATTATGATGTACTCCTTTGATTCATTTTTCACAGATGAAGGCATCTTCAAATTCAAAGAGGATGAATATAAATTAAATGATGATGGTTCAATAACTATTATGAATGGAACTAGATTTAATATATATAATACTACTGTAGGTGGTGAACCTGATTACAGCTGGGAATTTAAAAACATGTATGTATACGAAGGTGCATATTATTCTATTCCTGGTGGATTCATAAATGTACCTAAAGGATATAAATCTAGAGATGAAGATAATAACCTAGTTTTATCTGCTGAATTTTCAGAAGATTACCCAGAGTTCTTTACTGAGTTAGATGGTACACTAGCCCTTTCATCAGATTCATATTCATTAGGGCAAAAAGTTATACAGCCACAAGCTGCTATGGCCATTACTGAAGTTGGCACTGGTCAAGTAAAAGCATTAGTTGGTGGTAGAGAAATCGACGGTAGAATGTTATATAATAGAGCAGTTAATCCAAGACAGCCAGGATCTTCAATAAAACCTTTAGCTGTTTATTCGGCAGCACTACAAAAGAGTTATGAATTAGCAGAAAATGGTGAATTATTTCCATTTGTAGATTTTGATAACTGTGGTCAAGGCACTGAACTTTATGGCAGATATTTAACTGCAGGTTCAATAATAGATGATGAACCCCTATATACTTCTAGCGGTAGTCTATGGCCTAAAAACTCATATAGCGGGTATAAAGGTCTTATGACCATGAGAAGAGGGTTACAACTATCGGTTAATGTTATAGCTGTTAAAATTTGGCAACAAGTTGGTGCTGAATTCTCTGCAAATTTAGTGGAAAATTTTGGTATAAGTACATTGGACACTGAAGGAGATGTTAGTGACTTAAATCCTGCAGCATTAGCTTTAGGAGGTATGACTCAGGGAGTTACCCCTCTTGATATGTCAGCTGCTTATTGCGCTTTCCCTAACGAAGGAATAGTTAAAAGTCCTGTTCTTTATACTAAAGTATATAACAGGAATGATGAAGAAATATTAAGTTCAGTATCTGAAGCTACTAAAGCATTAAATGAAGGTGTAGCATTCATAATGACTAATATGCTTAAATCTGTAATTACTGATGGTATAGCCGGACCTGCTGGAATATCTGGTGTCCAAGCCGGTGGTAAAACTGGAACTACTTCAAATGAATATGATATTTGGTTTGATGGATTCACTCCTAGCTATGCAGCTTCAGTTTGGATCGGAACCGATGTAAATATGAAGCTATCCAGCATGAGTGGCATGGCCGCTCGTTTATGGGGAAGAATAATGAACCAAATCCCAGCAGCTAAAGAAGGTACTTATGCAGAAATGCCTTCAAATGTAATGTATTCAGGAGGCGAATACTATACATCAGGTACTGCAGGTGGTCCTAGCCTAAGTTCTCTTACAAAAACTGTAACAGTGGATGCTGAAACTGGCTATTTAGCGACACCGTATACGCCAAACACTAAACAAGTCATCGGATATGATAGGCCTTATGAAAACCGAACAACCAAATACTTTAAAGACGGTGGGGTATTACCAGTTTATTATAGCTATAAATATAATCCAGACCCTAGTATATATCCAATATCCCCAGATGAAACATGGGTGCCTTTCACCATTCCAGAACCTGAAGAACCTGAGGAACCTGAAACACCTGAGGAGCCTGAAACACCTGAGGAGCCTGAAACACCTGAAGAGCCTGAAACACCTGAAGATTCTTCTGAATAAATATATATAAAAAAAGCTTGCAAAACTGAAGGGATCTACTGATTCCCAAAATGTTGGACTCTTTGATTAAGCGACAGTTAAGGACTGGATTCTGTATTGCACAGGGCTCAGTCTTTTTAAATTGTGCTTAATCCTCTTATTGTTGTAGTAATAAATATATTATTCTAATTCATAAATTAATTGTTCAATTGATTTTAGTTCTTCCAGATAAAAGAATTCTTATAATCTCCAAGGTTTTTCATGCTCATACGTGGCCTCCTTACCCTTTAGCAGCTGTAGGATCTAATGGAATCCCAAACTTTACAGCAGATTCTTTCATTGATAAATGATTCTCATGCATATATTCTATACATTTACTTTAAAATCGCCCGTGTACGCTCCGATTTTTATTATCAGTCCTTCAGAACCAAACTCGCTTTATCTCGCTATCCATCCTTATATAGTGGAGTTATTAATACCCGTTTTTTGCTGCATGAATAAAGCATTTAAACTCACAAGCACTACGTTTATAGCTTCTAGACGTTGTTCATCAGAATACTTTCTTTTTCTAGAAATAAAACTGCACCCCAAATGTTTTTACCAAACATTTGGGATGCAGTTCAAAATCCAAGTTCTTTTCAATTGCAATTTTTTATATACTCTTTAATTTTTTTATTCTCTTTGCTATGTCTTCTGCACCAAATACTGCAGAACCTGCAACAACTATATCTACTCCTGCGGATTTAACTGCTTTTACGTTTCCCATGTTAATTCCTCCATCAATTTCGATTAAATATGAGTAATCATTTTCTTTACGTAATTTATTTAGCTCTTTAACTTTATTAATAGTACTTGGTATAAACTTTTGTCCGCCAAACCCTGGGTTTACAGACATAATTAGAATCATATCTACCTCATTTAATACTTCCGCTAATACACTAATAGGTGTAGCCGGATTAATAGATACCCCTACTTTAATTCCATGTTCTTTTATATTTTGTATAGTTCTATTTAAGTGCACACAAGCTTCCTGATGCACAGTTATATATTCTGTTTTTTCTGTTATAAAATCTTCTATATGTTTATCAGGATCTTCAATCATTAGATGTACATCGTATGATATATCCGTAATACCATTTAAACTTTTCATTACCACGGAACCATAACTAATGTTAGGAACAAAGTGTCCATCCATTACATCTATATGTAAATAATCAGCTCCTGCTTCAAATACGGTTTTTACATCATCCCCCAACTTTGAAAAGTCGGCTGATAATATAGATGGGGCTAATTTAATCATAAAATCCTCCATTAATATTTCTTATTACTTTTTATCTCTTCAATCATTCTTATATATGATTGATATCTACTTCTGCTAATAAACCCTTTACTCAAAGATTCTTTTACACCACACGAAGGTTCATTAATATGTATACAATCTCTATACTTACAATTACAATATTTTACAAAATCCGGGAATAAAGAAGTCAAATCACTAACCTCCATAATTGGCATATCCAAAGATGTGAAACCAGGAGTGTCAAATACGCTTGTTTTGTAGTCTACATCGAATATTTCCGCATGTCTAGTAGTATGCCTTCCTCTTTTAGTTTTGCTGCTTAAAGAGCCCGTTTCGGCCTTATTATTATTTAATAGCGCATTCAAAATTGTTGACTTGCCTACACCTGATGGGCCTGCTAAAGCAACTGTTTGACCTTGAATTCCTTTCATCAGTTCATCTATGCCATATCCACTTTTAGCATTAACATTAAATGTTTTATATATACTATTATAAACATTTATGATTTCATTAAATCTATTTTCATCTACCAAATCAATCTTTGTTATACATATATAGACACTAACTTGATAATACTCAGCGATTGCACAAAGTTTGTCTATTGAAAGAAAACTAGGATTAGGTTCAGTAGCAGCAAAAGTTACAATTATTCTATCAATATTAGCTATAGAAGGTCTAATAAATTCATTCTTTCTTTTGCATACCTTGGTAATAACACACTGTTTATCATCTCTTAATTCAAATTCAACATTATCACCAACTTTTATTAAGTTATTATTTCTTTTTAGAATGCCCCTACCTTGTCCTCTAATAATTTCATTATTAAATTTTACATAATAGAAACCGCCTATACCTTTAGCAACTTTGCCTAACATATTATTCAGGAGATTCCTCTTCAGGTACTTCATCTCCGGTATTTTCTTCTCCGCCAATTTCTTCTCCTGAGTCTACCACAGGTGGTCCCTTACTAACTCTTATGCGAATAGGTGTATCTTGCTGTAAATTTGTATTTGCAGCATATTCTTGCCACATTACATATCCCTCAGCGTATATTTCACTATCATCAAAAGTAACTATTCCCACTTCGAAACCTGCATCCTCAATTAATTGTTTAGCCTTTTCAGCCTCCATACCAGTTACTAAAGGAACTATACCTTCTTTTTCTCCCTCTCCATCACTGATAACAATATCAATTCTTTCGCCTTTTTCTTTTAACTCTCCTGATTTAGGTGATTGAGACAAAATCGTACCTTCTGGTTCAGTACTAGTTTCTGATTTAACAACACCTAATACAAAACCATATTCATCAAGATAATCAGATATATTTTCATAATTCATATCAACAATATTGGGAATTGCACCTTCTTTTTTGCCTTTGCTTATTTCTACAGTTATTATCATTCCTTTTTTGACTTCTTCACCTGACTTTGGATCATGGTTTGCAATTTTACCTTCTTCTACGTCACTGCTATAAGTTTCTTCACCTTCTTCTATTTCTAAACCTAAAGCTTCCAATTTTAATTCCGCTTCATCATAAGATAAATTAACTAAATCAGGCACGTTAACTAAACTATTTGCTTCCGCCAACATAGTAGTAACTAAATAACCTATAGGAATTAAACAAATCGCAATTACTATTGCAATAATAATATTTCTCTTCTTTTTTTCCTCTCCAAAATTGGATATTGACTTTTTCTTTTTTGTTTCTTCTTTTGAACCTTCTTCACTTTCTTCTTCAGTATTGTTTCTGCTTTGCTCTACTTTTTCAGAAGCAGCTAAAAATACAGAATTACCAACAACTCTAGTAACGAATTCTATATTATCCAATTCTTCAATTAATTCATCTGCACTTTTATATCTGTTAGTCTGATATTTATCAGTAGCCTTTAAAACAGTTCTTTCCAATGCTGGAGGTACAGCTTCCGCTAATTGAGTAGGCGGAACTATCTCATCGTTTATATGCTTTAATGCTATAGATACTGGATTATCTGCATCAAAAGGAACTTTACCAGTAAGCATTTCATACATTACTATACCCAATGAATAAATATCAGATCTTTCATCAACATAATTTCCTCTAGCCTGCTCAGGCGAAAAGTAATGTACTGATCCAATTATAGAATTATTAGTAGATAATGTAGCATCATTTACTGCTTTAGCTATTCCAAAATCAGCTAATTTAGCCACACCTTCACTGGTTATTAAAATATTATGTGGCTTAACATCTCTATGTATTATATTATTACTATGTGCTATTTTAAGAGCTGAAGCCAATTGTTTAGTGATATCAATAACCTTTTTATAATCCATAGGTGCTTCTTTAGTAATAACATCACTTAAAGTTTTACCTTCCACCAATTCCATTACAATATAATTAATATTACCTTCTTTTCCTACATCATATACTCCCACAACATTTGGATGAGATAATCCTGCTGCGGATTGTGACTCTCTTTTAAAATTTTCAACAAAAGACGCATCTTTTGTAAACTCCGGTCTAAGGATTTTTACTGCTATAAATCTGTTTAACAACTTGTCTTTAGCTTTATATACTACAGCCATTCCACCTTCGCCAATTTTTTCAAGCAATTCGTATCTGCCTGAAAGTAACCTATTACTCATTTTTCTAGTTATCCTCCATTATTTTTATACATATAACGGAAACATTATCGTTTCCTCCGTGATCATTTGCATTTTCCACAAGAGATTCTGCACATTTTTGCATATCCTTTTTTTCTTTTATAATTTTATATATCTTTTTATCCGTAAGTTCGTCATATAAACCATCACTACATAATACAATTACATCCCCTACACTCATAGGTAATGTATATAAATCCATAATAACCTTTTCTTCTGCACCTATTGCTCTAGTTATAACGTTCTTTTTAGTATGGTTTCTCGCTTCTTTAGATGTAATCATACCAGCTTTTACAAGTTCGTTTACATAAGTATGGTCATCAGTGATTTGTATTATTTTTTCTTCATGTATTAGATAAGCTCTGCTGTCGCCTACATTACCTACATATGCCAAATTCCCTTTTACTAATACATAAACAAATGTAGTAGCCATTCCCAAATATTCTTCTTTCGAATTGGCTAAATTGTATATCTTATTATTAACGAATATTATTGAATCCTCTAATAATTTTATAAGTTCATTATCATCTTCTAAATCTTTATATCTAAGTTTAACATATTTTGCAAAAGTCTCTACCGTTTCTTTACTCGCGATCTCACCTGAGCGATTTCCTCCCACTCCGTCTGCTAATAAATACAGGTTGATGTCATTTATAACTTTGACATAATCTTCGTTTTTTATTCTTCGCATTCCTCTGTCTGTTAACAATCCTGTTTTCATTATTACCTCACTATTAGTTTAATCTGCATAATTTACAGTAGAAAAAACCATCTACCTTTCCATTATAAGGTAAAGCTGTATATTTTTCAACTATATTAAATTTATCATTATTTAACAAAAACTTATCAATAATACCATCATTTTCATCCTTGTTTATGGTACATGTACTATAAAGAACATTACCGCCAACTTTTACATAATTACAAGCATTTTCCAATATTTTCAATTGTATTACTTGTAGATCTTTTAATTCAGCTTCATTTATATTATATTTGATTTCTGGTTTTTTATTTATTACACCCATTCCAGAGCAAGGAACATCGGCTAAAACATAATCAAACTTATCATTCATTTCTTTATCATGTAAACAACCATCTTTTATTTTAGTTTTAATTATATCAATGCTTAATCTTTTAGTTTCATTAGCAATAAGCCTAAGCCTATTTTCATATATATCACAAGCAACAATTAAACCCTTGTTATCCATTATTTCAGCCATATAAGTTGTCTTACCCCCTGGTGCAGCGCACATATCCAAAACATAGGCGCCAGGCTCAGGATTCAAAACATTTATTGCATTTATTGAAGCTACTCCCTGTACGGAAATTTCGCCATCCTTATATTCCTTGCTGCTAATAATATCTCCTCCATTAACGATAATCATATTATCGTTAATGTCATAGGCTTTTGTATTATTTAACTTCTTTAAGACATCTTCCCTATTAACCTTTAATTTATTAATTCTTAAAGTCATGCTAGGGATAATATTTAAGCCTTTTATTATCTCTTTACCATCATTTTCGCCATACTGATCTATAATCATTTCTACAATCCACAATGGAAATGATTCTTTAATTGATAATTCTTTATGATTATTATTAGGTAAATTAATATTATCTTTTTCTCTAATAAATGATCTTAAAATGCCGTTAATGAATTTATCTCTTCCTTTACACTTTTTTTTTGCAATTTCAACTATTTCATTAACTGTGGCATAATTGGGAATGGATTTGGAAAACATTATTTCATATATTCCCATTCTTAAAAGAATTAAATCTTTTGTTTTAATACTTTTAACACCCTTTTGGGATAATTTGTCAATATTAAAATCTAGTAGCATAAGATAACGCAAAACACCTTTTGCATAATTTCTAATATAACTACTAGAATAAACTTCGTATTTATTAATCATCCTATTAATGGATAAATTTGAATATGCACCATTATTTAAAACATCGTTTAATGATTCATAAACCGCTATTCTATCATTAAACATCATCTATTTCCCCTAATAAGTAGCAGCCTAATCAAATTCGCAGCCGCTACTGCTAGCGCCGCAACGTATGTCATTGCTGCTGCTCTTAATACTTTTTTAGACCCGTTTATTTCTTCTCCAGTAACTATGTATGATTCTTCCATTTGATTTATTGCTCTGCTGCTAGCATTCAGCTCAACAGGTAAAGTTATCAAATGAAATGCAACCACTACTGCAAATGTTATAATCCCTATGTCAAAAAGCATTCCCCCCATTACACTTTGGGTTGACATTATTATTCCAATAAATATAAGGGGCCATGATGCAGATGATGCAAAGCTAACCACTGGCACAACACTATTTCTTAGTGTTAAAGGTAAATAGTTCCTAGAATGCTGAATGGCATGGCCAACTTCATGACATGCTACACTAACTGCACTTATAGTTTTTCCATTATATACTTCTTGAGATAAGTTTAATGTGCGATTTTTCGGATTATAATTATCAGACAAATTTCCTGGAACTTTATTTATAACTACATCGTTTAGACCATTAGCATCTAAAACTCTTCTAGCTGCCTCAGCTCCTGATAAATTTCTCATATTTCTAACTTTTGAATATTTAGCAAAACTTTTTTTAACAGATGCTTGTGCTACCATTGCAAAAATAATTGCTGGTATTAAAATAATCATTGAACTATAGTAAGTTAAAAACATCTCATTCTCCTTTATTCGAATTTCATTCCTATTTTTATTTGATTCCCTTTTATAAACTCGGAAACTTTCATTCTTTTCTTTCCTTGAGCTTGTATTTCAGTTATTTTAATTGCGCCTTGTTTACATTTTACTGTAATAGCATCATCAACTCCAATAATCTCACCGTTGCATGCTAAGCTATTTGTTGAAATATAATCACTTCTAAAAAACTTATATGTTTTACCATCAAGATTAGCATATGCCCCTGGCCATGTATTAAATGCTCGAATTTTTCTTTGTATATAATCAGCATTCTCGTTAAAATTAATTTGACCATCAACCTTGCTTATTATCGGTGCATAAGTACTGATCTTATGATTTTGTTCCTTTGGTTCTAGACCTTCATATTCTATTTTATCAATAGTCTTAATTAGCAATTTGCCACCCATTACTGATAATTCATCATGTAATTCCTCAATATACTTATTATCAATTTTTGTTTTCGCTATACTATAAATAGGTCCACTGTCAAGACCTTCTTCCATTTTCATGATTGATATGCCCGTATATTCTTCATTATTTAAAATTGCATGGTGTATAGGAGATGCACCTCTTAAATTAGGGAGCAAAGATCCATGCACATTGATGCAACCGTATCTTGGGATTTCCAAAACCTTTTTAGGCAATATCTGTCCAAACGCTACAACAACAATTAGATCAAATTCAATTGCTTTTATTTTTTCAATAAAATCTTCATTGTTTTTAATATTAAATGGTTGTATTATTTCAATATCACTGTTTAATGCAATTTCTTTTACTGGAGAAAACGAAACTTTTCCTCTATTCCTTCTTTTATCTGGCTGAGTAACAACAGCTGAAACCACATGTTTTGAATTAATTAAACATTTTAGTGATTCAACAGCAAAATCAGGCGTACCCATAAATAGTATTTTCATTACTTAGATTCCTCTTCCACTTCCATAAGCATAGCTTCATACTCTTCTTCAGTCATGATTTGTTTTGACTTATCTTTATATAATATTCCATTTAAATGATCATTTTCATGGGACATTACAACCGCATAAAATCCTGTGAATTCATATTTATGTTTTTCACCCTCTAGGTCTGTTGCTTCCATTACTATCTTTGTAGGTCTATCAACTAAACCGATATATCCTGGCACACTAAGGCAACCTTCTGTTGACTCTTGAGTCCCCTCTTCAGAAATAATTTCTGGATTTATCATTATATATAAATTTTCTGGTTCAGGTTCTGCAACAAAGATTTTTCTCATCACTCCTATTTGAGGAGCTGCAAGACCTACACCTTTTTCTTTTCTCATGGTTTCTATCATGTCATCAATTAATACCTTAATTCTGTCATTTATGTTTTTTACCTCTTTACAGTTTTTTCTAAGTATTTCGTCACCTTCAACTGTTACATTTCTTAATGCCATTAATATCCTCCTAAATAATTCCGTATGGATTAACATCTATATCCATATTACAATCCTTTATAGTTTTTCTAAATTCCGACAATTGTTTTATACAAGTGTTTCTATATTTTTTACTACTTTTTATCATAAAATAACATTGATATTTATTATTAAGCTTATATCTAGTTGATTCCTTAATATCAAATAAAAATGTTTCTTTATCAGTTTTTAAGTATTTTCTACATTCATTTGCGTACATTTTTGGTTTTTTCTGATACTCAGATATAAACATTACCACAATAATATCACTAAAAGGTGGATATTTCATAGTCATTCTGTGATTAATTTCTATATTATAGAACTCATCATAATTGTAATTAATTGCTGTATTTATAGCATAATTATCTGGGGTATATGTTTGCACAATTACCTTTCCTTTGCTATTACCTCTTCCCGCTCTTCCAGCAACTTGTGTAATAAGCTGATATGTTCTTTCACTAGATCTGTAATCGGGTATGTTTAATGACATATCTGCTGATACTATCCCTACTAAACCAACATTTTTAAAATCTAAACCCTTTGCAATTATTTGAGTCCCTATCAATATGTCAATATTACCTTTTGAAAAGTCGCTCAATATGTTGTCAACTTCACTCTGCTTTTTCGCAATATCTAAATCTATTCTTTGTATTTTACAGCCATCAAATAGTTTTTGGGCCTCTTCTTCTATTTTTTCAGTGCCGAATCCATGCATTTTAATATATTTACTATCACAAACTGGACATTTATTATACAACATTTTATGATCACCACAATAATGACATACCATTTCATTTTCTCTTTTATGATAAGTCATGGTAACCCCACATTTTTCACATATTACTTTATGACCGCATTCCAAACACTGTATACTAGTAGAATGCCCTCTTCTATTTATAAAAAGTATTACTTGCTCTTTTTTTGATACAGTATTTTTAATTTCATTATATAAGTTATTGCTAAATGGAGTAAAATTGCCTGCCCTCGTTTCATTTCTCATATCAACAACTGCAACTTCGGGCATTAAACTGCCATCTACTCTATTTTTTATATTAACTTTATCATATATACCTTTATTAGCTCTATAGTTTGAAACAATAGAAGGTGTTGCACTTCCCATAACCAATACACCATTATGATTCTTTATACGCTTATATGCTATGTCAACTGTTTCATATTTTGGTGTTTTATCAGCTTTATATGTAGACTCATGTTCTTCATCCATAATAATTACACCAATATTTATTAAAGGAGCAAAAACAGCTGAACGAGTTCCTAAAACAATTCTTGCTTTACCGTTTTTTATTTTTAACCATTCTCTAAGTCTAACAGAACCAGTCAGCTTACTGTGAATTATAGCTATATTTTCTTCTCCAAATCGTTCAGATAGTCTTTTTTTTGTTTGATTTGTTAAAGCTATCTCAGGTACTAGGTATATAGCATTTTTACCCATCTTCAATGCCTTATCAATTATCTCCATGTATATTTCAGTTTTACCTGAATTTGTTACTCCATTAATAAGAAAAGCCTTCTGCTCAAGATTTTCCAAAGCTTTACAGACGCTTTCCTTCGCTTTTATTTGTTCTTCATTTAATTTTATAATTTTATTGCTATCTGAATCATATGCCTTCTTTATTATTTTTTCGTTTGGACGTTTTCCATTTATAGTAAACAGATTAATGGCATCTATAAATCTAATACCATATCTGTTTCTAATCCATAAAGCTGTTTTTATAATTTCTTCATTTAATGATTTAGATTCTTCCATCGTTGAAATTTCTTTTATAAGTTTTATGTCGATATTTGGTTTTACATCAATCTCCACAACATAGCCCGCTAAAAGTTTTTTACGATTTGCAAAATTAACATATACCTTGCTCCCAATGTTCAATTTTTCATTGGAAGCATAGGTATATGGTATATCTGTTTTAAAACTTTTGTTATCTATAATGATATTAGCGTAATTCAAAAACGACTCCTATAATAAATGTATATTAATTTCTTCACATTTTTTTATCATATCATCTGGCCATACTGAAGTTTGTACTTCTCCTATATGAGCCTTCCTTAGAAAATACATGCACAATCTGCTTTGGCCAATACCTCCACCAATTGAGTATGGTAAATCTCCATTTATAACACCTTTATGGAAAACTTGTTCTGCTCTATCTGATGAACCATCTATTTCTAATTGTCTTAACATTGTTTCACTGTCTACTCTAATTCCCATAGATGAAACTTCAAAAGCCATATCTAATACATCATTCCATAATATAATGTCACCATTTAATTCCCAGTCGTCGTAATCCGGAGATCTTCCATCATGTTTTTCACCAGATTTTAGTTTGCCACCAATTTTCTTGATGAACACAGCCCCATACTCCTTTGTAATAAGGTCTTCTCTTTCTTTTGGAGTTTTATCTGGCCATCTATCCTCTAGCTCTTGAGTTGTAATGAATTTAATTTCATTAGGTAACTCAGTTTGTATATCACGATAAAGTCTATTTACATAATCCCCTAAATTTTTAATAGCATTATAAATCGTAACAACTGTTTCTTCTAAATATTCAATATTCCGTTGATCCTTTTTTATAACTTTTTCCCAATCCCATTGATCAACATAAATTGAATGAAGATTATCAAGTTCTTCGTCTCTTCTAATAGCATTCATATCGGTATATATACCATTTTCTGGCTCAATACCATATTTACCAAGTGCCATCCTTTTCCATTTTGCTAGCGATTGAACTACTTCTACCTTTTTTTCGTCAATGTCGCCCAATGTGAATTCAACTCTTCTTTCAACGCCATTAAGATTGTCATTTAATCCAGTTTCTGGAAATACGAACAACGGTGCTGATACCCTTGTAAGCTTTAGCCCATAAGCTAATTCTTGTTGGAAATAATCTTTTATTTTTTTTATTCCCCTTTGTGTTTCTAGCAATCCCAACTTTGGTTGGTAATCCCTAGGTCTAATAATTTTACTCATAATCGTTTCCCCCTTATATATTTTTATTTCTCTTAGAGTAATCACAGCCACAATAATCCTGTCTATAAAGATTATATTTTTTTGATAGCTCAATACTTCTTTGGAATCCACCTTTTTTCTTAAAGTTCTCATCCAAATATGGAATATTTAATGATTCCGATAAATTATTCCCTATCGAAGATATCGCCTCGTAGTTTTTATGAGGACTTATAGTAAGTGTAGTTGCAAATGTATCTTTCTCCAAAGCTTTGGCTACTTCTGCAGTTCTTTCAAGTCTTAATCTAAAACAAATATTGCATCTAAATCCACCTTCTGGCTCATTCTTTAAATCAGATGTTAAATTAATAAAGCACTCTGGGTTATATTCACCTTCTATATAGTCTATGAAATACTCTTTTCTGTATTCAATATTAAATTCTTCAATAAACTTTAATTGGCTATCTCTTCTTCTATAATATTCTTCTGGATCCATAATATTTGGATTGTAAAAAAATACAGTAATGTTATATAACGGTGCTAATTTTTCTATAACAGCTGTGCTGCATGGCCCGCAACAACTATGTAAAAGTACACTAGGTTTATTGGACTCTAAATTAGTTTCAGATATATTCCCATATGTAGCATTATATTCCAATTCATTTCTTCCAGTGTATAGTCCTTCTGTAATAATTTTCATAAAATTCCTCCGAAATACTATTCACATTTATAGCTAATTATTATATCATAAGTCTAAAGCGATTTGTACAATATTTATGTGAAAAGAAAGTAAAATTTATTATGAAGAGATATTATTCAATAAATCAATACCTTAAAACCCAATTTGGAGCAAAAACCATCAAATTATCCTTAGATGGTGGCTTTTCATGCCCAAATCGAGATGGTAATAAAGGTTATGGAGGATGTCTATTTTGTTCGGAAAATGGCTCTGGTGAATTTGCATCCACAATACCAAAACAAATTGACCTTTTGTCCACAAAATGGCCCAATGCTAAGTACTTAGCATATTTCCAAAACCATACAAATACTTATGCCCCTGTTAATGAACTCAGGGGAAAGTACTATGAAGCGCTTAACCATCCTTTAATTGAAGGAATAGTAATTGGTACTAGGCCTGACTGCATTGATTATGATACGCTGAATCTACTAAAGGAAGTAAATGAAAATCATTTTATGTGGATGGAACTAGGACTTCAAACAACAAATTTAAAAACAATGGAATTTCTTAACCTTAAGTATGATATTAATGATTTCGATAACGCTATAAAAAAATTAGATTCAGAACATATTAAAACAGTTGTTCATGTAATACTCGGTCTTCCTGGAGAAACTGAAGAAGATATGTTTAATACCGTTAATTATGTTTGCAACAAGAAAGTTTTTGGTATTAAGTTACATATGCTTAACCTTGTAAAAAATTCTGAATTATCGAAGATAATGCCAAATTATACATCCTTTGATTCTATAGAGGAATATGCTGATTTAGTTATAAGGCTACTTGAGATAATTCCAAAGGATATAACCATTCATAGGCTTAGTGCAGATGCTCCAAGGTCAATACTAATATCACCTATATGGAGCTATAAGAAAAGAACTATACTAAATACTATAAATAATGAACTTAAAAAAAGAGACACTTATCAAGGCAAAAAAACAAGCGGTTAAAACCGCTTGCCTTAATTTATTCTTTATTCACAGTAATCTTATAAATCTTTTCTTTACCGCTTGAAGATGTAATCTTTATTTCAAATACATTACTCCCACTAACTAACTCCCTATTACCAATTCCTTGAACAATACTATCCATTGAATTTGCAATAGCTTTAAGTTCAATACTATCCGCATTGCATGTTACTGAATATTCCAAAACATCTTTATCAAAGCTTTGATCCATATTATAACCAACTACTTCTAAATTACTTAAATAGCAGTTATTATTACCACTACTATTAGGTTTTTCATATGGTTCAATTTGCATATCCTTATAAACTGGTATTATAAATGCTAATTGCTCATCTATTATACCAAGTTCTTCATATTGTGATTTTACAGCACCTGCTTCTTGAAGTGGCGCAGTTATATTAGTCATGTATTGATGTGTAGCAACATTACTTAATCCGTTGTCCACATTGAACTTTTGAGTATATATCGAATTTTGATTATTATTTATATAACCATTTGAAATAAATTGTGCTCCACCCAAAACACTAGTCTTCTTATCATTCCAAGGTCGTTGGTAAGTACTACCTGTAGCAGCCCAATATAGACCTTTAGCAGCTGGATTAGAGCAACTTGTCGCTCCTATGTTATATGGATTATATATTCCGCTATATGTACTACTGCCATATGTAAATGTAACACCTGATATAGCATATCCTGTGCCTCCACCTGTTTCAACTTTTGCTCTTGCTGCTAAATGAACTGGACTAACTTCGTAAGTTCTTCCTGCTTCAATAAACCAAGATGCTTTAAAACCATTTTTATCTAATTGAGTTCCTGAAATTATCTTGTTTACTAGTTCTTCAGTTTGATATTCTTCGTGATATGATAAATCTTCAAACATGTATATATCATCTGAATTAATGAAATTTCTTGGATCCATGTAATGTTGCACCGCCGATTCATCAGCTGTAAACCAACAACTAGCATCATGTGGTATATATTCACCTTTATCTAAAAGTTTACCTTTAGCAATTTTTAAATCACCTTGTAAGTCAAAATTAGGAGCATATACATAGGCATAATTATCATTGTATTCTATCTTATACCATTTCATTCCAGCACTATCAGTAACGTCCATTACTACATTTACTTCATCCCCAACTTGGTATTTCCCAAGTATATTCATTGACGTTCCAGCGCCTTCTCTTATATTAGTAGAATGGTTAGCCACTGCTATTTCACTATGATAAGCCTCCCCATACACGTTCGAAGCTTTAACATAACCGGATTTCCCATTAAATTCTACCTCATACCATATATAACCTTTTGAAGTGCTCGTGCTTGAAGTATATGTTTCATTTAATATATTAAATTCACCATTATTGTATATGAAAATACTATTTGCACTGCCATTTACTTTAGTCTTGGCATATTGTCCAAATATATAGTCTCCATCAGCAACTGATTTATATGATTCAGGATAAATTTCATGAATTAAGCTAGGGCTATAAGTACCAGGTTGAGACTCTTTATCGACTACTGTTTCAAAAGGTATATCTATCTGCTGCGCATAAAATATCCAACTTGGGTGTTCAGCATGCATTTTTCTTAATTCTACCTTATAGCTTTCTGGGAATCCTTGTTCTTCAATAAACGTTTCAAACTCTTCATTGGTCATATTAGGTTTTGTAGGTACATTTATTTCAGAATCACCGCTATTATTCCCAGAGCTTAGAGAAACATAATCAGCACTTACATAGTAATATCTACTTCCTACTTTCACCTTATACCAAAGCTGATTATTATTACTCCTTGCTTTGGCAACTATATTTATAGTTTGACCTTCATTAAAAGTTCCTACTAAAGGCATACCTGTCCCTGCACCTTTTCTATAGTTTAAATTAGTTGTAGTAGTTCCTTGAATGTTTTCATATGACAAACCATCAATAAAATCTGATCTCACATATTTACTATCACTTTCATTCAATACTAGCCATATATATCTATCATCATATCTACTGCTACTTACAAATTTTTCTTCGTAAATCAATATCTCTTTGTTATTAATTAATAAGCCAGCTATGCTATAGTTAATGCCTGGACCCTTTCTAATATTTAAGCCATATTTAGCATCAACGTTTCCTTTTGTTATAAGGCTATCAGCAGTTACTACAACCTCTTCCTCTACTGGTTTATCCTCAATAGGAGTATTAGTTTCTTCTTCACTACTACTGTTTTCAAAATTTATGTATTTTGCATAAGCATAATAATATTTATTACCTATTTTAACTTTGTACCAAAGGCCTCCTTTGCTATCATAAGCATCTCCAATTACTTCTACACTTGCTCCATTACTAAAAGTACCTGCATACTTCATTCCTACGCCAGCGCCCATTCTATAATTAAGCTTTGTTGTAGTAACCCCTGATTTTGTTTCATAACTATAATTATCAACATAATCAGACCTAACATATTTATTGTCAGCGCTACTAATATTTAACCATATATATTTATCGCTATAATTATAACTGCTAACAAATTTTTCACTATACACATTTATCTTCTCATTGTTGCTCAATCTACCTACTTTAGAATAGCTAGTGCTAGGACCTTTTCTTACATTAAGTCCAAAAATCGAATCAACATAGGCTTTATCATAATCTTCATTAGTATCAATATTTTCAGTAGCATCTTCTTCTTTAATATCTTCTGAATTGCTTTCATTACTTGAACTTAAACTAACATATTTTGAAGAGACATAGTAATAAGAACTTCCTACTTTTACCTTATACCACAGTTCTCCTTTATTATTAAGCGCTTCACATGCAATATCTATACTTTTACCTTTATTGAAGGTCCCTATTCTACGCATACCTGTGCCTGCACCAACTCTATAGTTCAAATCCACATTGGTCGTTCCTTTTACAGTATCGTAAACAACATTATCTATAAAATCCGATCTAACAAAACTAGTTTTTGAGCTATTTATTGCAATCCAAATATTTGATTTGGAGCTACTTGAAGATGTAGTGAATCTCTCTTCATAAATATTAACTTTAGTATTATTATCCAAATCATCTTTTATGTCATAACTAATACTAGGGCCACTTCTTACATTAAGTCCTATTTTTGTATTCACATATCCATAATCACCTGCTGTTGTTCCATAACTATAACTAAATGAATAAGTAATAATCATAGATAATATTAACAACACAGTTAAAATTATTCTATATGTTTTATTAACTAATGATTTCATTTAAACCTCCATTTATTCATCAGGCCCTAACCTTCCATCGTTATAATGTTTTCTACAAAGTGAAATATATAAATCATTACCACCAACTAAAATCTGATCACCCTGCTTTACTATTTGACCATCAACAATTCTTGCAACCATTGTTGCCTTTCTTCCGCACCAACAAATTGTTTTAATTTCTTCTATTTTGTCAGCATATACTAACATATAGTATGAACCCTCGAACAGCTCATTTTTGAAATCATTCTTTAGTCCATATGCAAGCACTGGAACATCGAAGCTATCGACTATTTCAACTAGTTCTTGAACATGATGCTTCTTAAGAAATTGACATTCATCAACTAAAATACAATCAATTTTTTTCTTTGCATCTTCCCTTAAATATACTTCTAAAACATTCGTATCTTCACTACATACTAAAGCTTCTCTTTGTAATCCTATCCTAGATTTAATAGTTCCTCTACCATATCTGTCGTCTACAGAAGGCACTAAACACATTACATTTTTACCACGTTCTTCATAATTATATGCTACTTTTATCAATTCAATTGACTTACCAGCATTCATCGTACTATATCGATAATATAACTGTGACATAAATTTTACCTTTTTTCCATATTTTAAATACGTTTAAATTATATATCAAATACAGTAAAATGTCAAGTATATCAAGCCTTAGAGAACTTTTATTCACATATGTACGTTCGTTGGATTTTTTAATCATTAATTTACAGATAATGAAAAGCGTATACCTTAATATACAATCATATATACTAGCTGAGCCGTTAGTATATTCTGTACATAAATGGGACTATCTCCCGCCACACCACAAAGTGCATTAAATTATTACCCATTAAATTTATCTTCTACGTTCAAATCGCATAGTTCTTTTAGTATTTTCAATATCCTTGTTTATTTAATTATGCGCCTTTGATGCTTTGCTTACAACGAAGGTTAGCATTTATTTATTATACTAAAAAAGCACCTAAGCATTGCTATTTCAATGATTACGCACCTATGCACTTATCAGATTAATTGTTTGACTATACTCTTAAAATATTTTTCAATAACAAATTCTCAAAAAATAAATGGTGCCCAGACTCGGAATCGAACCAAGGACACAGGGATTTTCAGTCCCTTGCTCTACCAACTGAGCTATCTGGGCATTACACTTACATTTATTGTTTGTTCTTTAAGAATTTTATATTTCTTGCTTTTAGTGCTTAAATTATTATTTATTATATGGTGGGCCATCGGGGACTTGAACCCAGGACCTGCCGGTTATGAGCCGGACGCTCTGACCAACTGAGCTAATGGCCCACGTCAAATAAATGGTCGGGGTGGCAGGATTTGAACCCGCGGCCCACTGGTCCCAAACCAGTTGCGCTACCAAACTGCGCTACACCCCGTTATTAAATTTTATTGGCAGGGGCAGTAGGATTTGAACCCACGGCACGTGGTTTTGGAGACCACTGCTCTACCAACTGAGCTATGCCCCTATAATGGCGGAGAAGATGGGATTCGAACCCATGCGGCCCTTAATTGAACCCTAACGGTTTAGCAAACCGTCCTCTTAAGCCTCTTGAGTACTTCTCCATGCTAGGCTAATGGCGGAGAGGGTGGGATTCGAACCCACGGTCCCTTTCGGAATCACTGGTTTTCAAGACCAGCTCCTTAAACCACTCGGACACCTCTCCAATGGATTCATGATAAAAATAAATGGTGACCCATCGGAGATTCGAACTCCGGACACCTTGATTAAAAGTCAAGTGCTCTGCCAACTGAGCTAATGGGTCATTTTGGCTGGGGTAGCAGGACTCGAACCTACGAATGACGGAGTCAAAGTCCGTTGCCTTACCGCTTGGCTATACCCCATAGTCTGGTCTTGCTAAAAAAATGGTGAGCCCAAAGGGATTCGAACCCCTGACACACGGCTTAGAAGGCCGTTGCTCTATCCAACTGAGCTATGAGCCCACAATAAATTAATAAAATTATTATGGAGCGGATGATGAGAATCGAACTCACGCTATCAGCTTGGAAGGCTGAAGTTCTACCATTGAACTACATCCGCATTTTGGAGCGGAAGACGAGATTCGAACTCGCGACCCTCGCCTTGGCAAGGCGATGCTCTACCCCTGAGCCACTTCCGCATTTTGGTCGAGGGAGAAGGATTCGAACCTTCGAAAGCTCAGCTAACGGATTTACAGTCCGCCCCCTTTGGCCACTCGGGAATCCCTCGAAATCTTATTGGAGCTGATGGAGGGAATCGAACCCCCAACCTGCTGATTACAAATCAGCTGCTCTACCGTTGAGCCACATCAGCGTATTAAATTGGCGACCTGGATCGGGCTCGAACCGACGACCTCCAGCGTGACAGGCTGGCATTCTAACCAACTGAACTACCAGGCCAATTATTCAATGGTGGGCGTAATAGGGCTCGAACCTATGACCCCCTGCTTGTAAGGCAGGTGCTCTCCCAGCTGAGCTATACGCCCTTAACTATCAGGCTGACACATTTGATAATTATACACGAACACTGTGTTCATGTCAAGATTTTTTTGCTGTTACTTAAGTATTATTTTTCCCCCAACTACCTCATAAAATGCCACTTATTTAAGTGGCGAAAATTATAATACCATAACCACATTTCTTTGTCAATAAGTTTTTAAGTATTTGTAGGTGTCTTGATAAATATATTTTCTATATTACTAATATATAAATTCCCAGCTGTAATATTAGTTAAAATATCGATTATTTCATCAAATTTTTCTTCTATTACGCTTATCTTAATATTAACTTTATCGGTGTATTTGATTTCAATTATTTTAAATAAACCTTCTTGTTCTATATTTTGTATTTTGCTTAAAAACGTATAATCGGTTTTTATTATTGCTGCTTTATTGGAAATAACATCAGCAATTAAAGCTTCCCCCACGGCTTCTTGTGCAACCTTGGTGTATGCTCTAACCAAACCTCCAGTACCTAGCTTTATTCCACCAAAATATCTTGTAACAACTATTACCACATTTGTTACCCCCCTTGAAACTAGCATGTTGACTAAAGGCGCACCAGCCGTTCCTTGGGGTTCTCCATCATCACTAGCCCACTGTATATTGAATTTGTCCCCAATTACAATAGCAGGGACATTATGAGCAGCATCTCTATGCTTTTTTTTAATGATAGAGATAAATTCATCAGCACATTCTTTGCTCTCAACGGGTTTAATATATGCTATAAACCTAGACTTGTTTATAACTTCCTCGTATACAGCTTCATTCATGACCGTACTAAACAATTTCATATTTACGTAATCTCCTGTAGTCGTCTATTTCCAAACTAATTATAATCATAGTACCATTATCTAAATACTCTAAATTATCAATTATATATTTGTTGCAAAGATATGACACTAAATCTCCCCTTTCATAAGGCAATAATAATTTTGTGTTAATCTTATTGTCAAATAATTTTTCTATTATAACTTTCTTTACCGCTTTAAGATTGTATGCTTTCTTCGCTGATATGTATATATTATTATTCTTATCTAATAAATTGTCACATTCATCTAATAAATCTATTTTATTGTAAACTTTTATTGTTTCTTTATTGCCACCACCTATTTCATTTATTACTTTATTTGCTACTTTTTCCTGAAATTCGGATTCGGGATTAGATATATCAATTACGTGAAGCAGCAAATCTGCGTATAGAACTTCCTCTAAGGTACCTTTGAATGCATCTATTAGAGTATGGGGTAGTTCACTTACAAAACCCACTGTATCGACCAAAATAAACTCATTTTTATCATATAATATAGACCTTTGATATGTATCTAAAGTTGCAAAGAGCATATCCTCCTCAAAAACATTTTTTTCTTCTTTTTGAGTATCATCTAAAATAGCATTCATTAATGCAGATTTACCAGCATTCGTATAGCCTATTAATGCAACTACAGGTATATTAGCTTTTTCCCTTAATTTTCTCTGAGTATTTCTTACGGTTATAGCTTTGTCTATTTCATTTTTAATATCATCTATTCTTTTTTCAATATGTCTTCTATCGGTTTCAATCTTTTTCTCACCAGGTCCCCTAGTTCCTATTCCGCCACCCTGTCTAGATAGATAATTACCAAAGCCACTCAATCTAGATAGTCTATATCTTTGTTGCGCCAATTCAACTTGCAGCTTTCCGTTTTTAGTTTTAGCTCTCCTAGCAAAGATATCTAAAATCAATATGGTTCTATCTATAACTTTAACATCTAGACGCTCTTCAAGATTTCTAAGTTGTGCCCCAGATAGTTCATTATTAAATATTACTAAATTAGCCCCCATATTGGAGACCATTTCTTTCAGTTCTATAACTTTCCCTTTGCCTATATATGTTGCGGTATTAGGTCTTTCGAGGGATTGTGTGCATAGTGCTATTACTTCAACTTCATCTGCTTTAGCTAATCCCTCAAGTTCTTTTATTGAATTTCCCCAATCTCGGTTAAAATTAATACCAACTATAATGGCTTTTTCATTTTCCATTAGACTATTTCATCCATTGAAGACAACAAATACTTATTTGTGATTTTTATTCTAGTGCCTTTCATTCCCAACGATCTAGATTCAATTACGCCAGCACTTTCTAGTTTTCTAAGGGTATTTACAATAACCGATCTAGTTATACCAGTTTCATCGGCTATTCTACTCGCCACCAATAACCCTTCATCTCCATCCAATTCGTCAAATATATATCTGACTGCTTCAAGTTCAGAATAAGATAAAGTTTCAAGGGCTTGTCTTACTATAGTTTTTTGTCTCTCTGTATGTTCAGATTCCAAGACATTCCCTCTTCCAATTTCAAGGCCAACTACGGTTGCACTATATTCACATAAGGCTATATCCAACTCACTAAATTCTTCATGATATTTGTATGCTATTATACTTCCAACACGTATTTCTCCTGAAATTGCAGGTACAATAGCATAATAACCGTCTTTTATAAACCCTTGTTGCCCAAATATTTTTTTCACTTCAGTCGAATTTAAATTATATACGGTCTCTTTTACTTTTGATAAATTAGTATTTTGTACATTATCAATTTCATTTACAGCATTTTTTAAACTATTGGACTTAGCCAATAATTTTCCTTTTTTGGATATTATGCTAACTTTAGAATCAGTTACTTCACTCAATATACCGCATAAATCTTCAAATGAAAAATATCCTTCTTTGCTATGACTTAAAACCCAATTCAACTTTCTAAACTTTATTAATATCTTATTATCCATTATTTACTCCTGATTAAAGTATGTATTGATCGATATTCTCTTTTTTAACTTTGTCTAAGAATTTTTCTTTCACATCTTCTTTAGTAATATTGATATCTGTTAAATCTTCACTTGGTAAATTAAACGAGATATCTTCCAATAGTTTGTCAATTATAGTATGGAGCCTTCTAGCTCCTATATTTTCTGTCTGTTCATTCATAAGGTAAGCCATAGTGGCTATTTCATCAATAGCTTCATTTTCAAAATCTATATTAACACCTTCTGTTTCCAAAAGTGCTTTATGTTGTTTAGTCAAAGCATTCTCTGGTACAGTAAGTATTTTTAGAAAATCCGATTTATCCAAGCTGTCAAGTTCAACTCTTATAGGGAATCTTCCTTGTAACTCAGGAATTAAATCCGAAGGTTTAGTAACATGAAAAGCTCCAGCTCCAATGAATAAAACAAAATCTGTTTTTACCGGACCATATTTAGTGTTTACAACGCTGCCTTCGACTATTGGAAGTATATCTCTTTGCACACCTTCCCTCGAAACATCGGCACCTGATTTCATTGAAGAACCAGCTGCAATTTTATCAATTTCATCTATAAATACTATACCATTTTGTTCAGCGTTTTCCAATGCTTCATCAATTACTTGATCCATATCTATAAGATTCTGAGCTTCTTGCTCTCTTAAAATCTTTCTAGCTTCCTTTACTCTTACATTCTTTTTCTTAGTTTTTTTAGGCATCATATCACCAAATATATTACCAATAGCAACATTCATACCTTCATTATTCATATCTAATTGATTAGATTTCGGATTATCATCCACCTCAATTTCAATAAATTGATCTTCTAGCAAACCTTCTTTAAGTTGTTTTCTTACTTGTTCTCTAGCCATTTCAAGGTCACTCTTATTATCATCTTCATCTCCAGAGTCTTTACCTTCTTCATATAATTGTTTTTGACTAGAATAACCACCACTATTTAGAATATAGTCAAAAGGATTGTTACCTTTCTTTTCATTTTTCTTTTTCTTGCCAGGTATTATTGCTTCAATTATTTTTTCTTCAGCAATTTGGTCTGCAATTTCATACTTTTCTTGGAGTCTACCCTGTTTTGTTATTCTAATTGAAGCTTCAACCAAGTCTCTAATCATTGAGTCAACATCTCTTCCAACATATCCTACTTCTGTAAATTTAGTAGCTTCTACTTTTACAAAAGGTGCATCCATCAACTTTGCCAACCTTCTTGCTATTTCAGTTTTTCCTACACCCGTAGGTCCCATCATTAATATATTTTTAGGACTAATTTCTTCTTTGATTTCATCATCCAACAGACTTCTTCTATATCTATTTCTTAAAGCAATCGCTACAGATTTTTTAGCCTCATCTTGCCCTATTATATATTTATCAAGCTCCGCAACAATTTCTTTCGGAGTCATACTAACTAATTTTAAATTCATTATGCTCACCTCTCTTAAAGTTTTTCCACAGAAATATTATCATTTGTGTAAACACAAATCTGCGAAGCAATATTTAAAGATTCTCTAACTATTTCTTCAGCAGTCATATCAGTGTGCTCATATAGAGCCTTGGCAGCTGAGTATGCATAATTACCACCAGAACCAATAGCAATATAATTGTTATCAGGTATTATCACTTCACCATTTCCTGATATTACTAACAAATCTTCTTTCCCTGCTACTATCATTAATGCTTCCAAGCTTCTAGCTGCTTTATCTTTTCTCCATAATTGAGCCAAATCTACTGCAGCTCTTTTTAAGTTCCCTGAATGTTCTTCAAGTTTATTTTCAAATTTATCAGTTAAAGAAAATGCATCTGCAACAGAACCTGCAAATCCAGTCAATACCGTATCCTTATATATTCTTTTAACTTTTCTTGCACCATTTTTCATTATTGTTGTTTCACCCATGGTTACTTGTCCGTCCCCACCAATGCAAACGTCATTTTCACCTCTTTTGACCGCTACTATTGTTGTCGCATGAAATTGTATCATAATTTACCTCCATTATTCTTTGTATTTACATTTATTATTTGAACACTTCAAAGTAGAAGTTTTTGTTTTCTTTTCTACTAATAAAGAACCACATTCAGGGCACGTTTTGTTTGTGGGTTTATCCCAAAATACTGTAGTACAATCCGGATAGCCTAAGCATCCATAAAAAGTTTTGCCCTTTCTGCTTCTTTTCTCAATTATATCATTACCACAATTAGGACATTTTACACCAGTTTTCTTTATAATTGGTTTAGTATTCTTACATTCAGGATACCCTGTGCATGCCAAGAACTCACCAAAACGGCCATCTTTTACAGCCATAGGCTTCCCACATTTTTCGCAATTTTCATCACTTAGCTTTACTTCCATTTCAATTTTAGCGATTTCTTCATCTGCGACTTTTAATTCCTTACTAAAAGGATCATAAAATTCTTCTACAATACTTTTCCAGTATAATCTTTTTAATTCTACATTATCTAGCTTGTCTTCCATTTCTGCCGTGAATCTAGTATCAACTATTTCAGAAAAATATTGTTCAAGCAATCTAATAACTACAAACCCCAAATCTGTAGGCGCCAAAGTTTTCTTTTCCCTAACAATATATTTCCTGCCAGTTAGGGTAGCAATAATTGGTGCATATGTGCTAGGTCTCCCAATATTTTTTTCTTCCAGATCCTTAATTAAGCTAGCTTCAGTATATCTAGCTTTAGGAGTAGTAAACTTTTGCTCACTTTTTATATCTAATAATTTAGGTTCCTCGCCTTTTTTAAGTTCAGGTAATAATTTATTTGCATCTTCCTTATCATTATTATATACCTTTTTGAAACCATCAAAAACCAGAGTTGAACCATTTGCTTTAAAACCATATTTATCATTAATAATATCCACATTAACTGCATCATAGATGGCTTCAGACATTTGAGATGCTATAAACCTTTCCCATATTAACTTATATACTTTATATTGGTCTTTACTTAAGGATTCTTTAATTTCATATGGAGAGAACGTAATATCGCTAGGTCTTATAGCTTCATGGGCATCTTGTATATCCTTTTTCTTGTTTGAAAATGTATTATTACCAATATATTCTTTGCCATATTTTTCTTCTATATACGATTTTGTTATGGTTTTTGCTTCTTCAGATATTCTAACTGAATCCGTCCTTATATATGTAACTAAACCTATGGTTCCATTACCTTTTATATCTATTCCTTCATATAATTGTTGTGCAGTCTGCATAGTTCGTTTTGTATAAAAACCCAACTTATTTGATGCTTCCTGTTGCAAACTACTAGTGGTAAATGGAGCATATGGTTTCGCTTTGCGTTTTTTCTTTACCACTGAATCTATTATAAATTTATTCTTTTTTAAATCCTTTAAAATCTCGTTGCATTGGTTTTCATTTGTTACGTTAATTTTTTTGCTTCCATAACTATTTAATTTGGCTATAAATTCAATGTCTTTTTCAAATATGGCATTTATATTCCAGTATTCTTCGGGAACAAAGGAATTGATTTCATCTTCCCTATCACATACCATTTTTAGAGCAGCAGACTGAACTCTACCAGCGGACAAACCTCTTTTTACTTTTTTCCATAGCAAAGGACTAATTTGATATCCTACAAGTCTATCCAATATTCTTCTTGCTTGTTGCGCATCAACTAACCCCATATTAATAACTCTAGGATTTTTAATTGCTTCTTTTACTTTAGATTTTGTTATCTCATTAAATTCCACCCTACACTGAGAATTAGGATCGATACCCAAAATATATGCTAGATGCCATGATATTGCTTCCCCTTCTCTATCGGGGTCAGTTGCCAAATACACTGTCTTAGCTTTCTTAGCTTCTTTTTTTAGTTCTTTTATTAAATCACCCTTACCACGAATATTTATATAATCAGGTTCAAAGTTTTCTTCTATTTTTATACCAAGTCTACTTTTAGGTAAATCTCTTATATGACCAACAGAGGCCATAACCTTATAGTTAGACCCTAAGTATTTTCCTATTGTTTTTGCTTTTGAAGGAGACTCTACTATTAATAACGTCTTCTTTCTTTCTGCCATAAATTCACTCCTTGAATATTTTAAATTTTTTGACTATTACATCACTTACCATAATATAATATGATAATGTAAACTATTTTGCAATGAAAAATTTTCCACCAAGACTAATAATGGACCCTTTTATAGTTAATATTGTCAGTATACCACTTAGAATATTAACGTTTATGTTGATTTTGTGAGATATTTTTTCAATACCTATTCCATCGTATTCGTTTATGGCTTCTAAAACTTTTATTTCATCTTTCCCTAAAGAATATATATTATCTAACTTTGGTTTTATACCCAAATCCCTTATTAAATCATCTATGACAAAAAGTGGTATTGCCCCTTCTCTAATTAAAAGATTTGTTCCTAAGCTCTTTTTATTATTAATGTTGCCTGGCACTGCATAAATATTTTTACCCTGTTCTAATCCAAAATTTGCTGTAATTAAAGAACCACTTTTATATTCCGCTTCTACTATTACTATGCTTTCGCTTAATGCGCTAATTATTCTATTTCTCATAGGAAAAGAATATTTACTACCCTCAAAGTCATTTTCGTATTCTGAAATCAATAAACCCTTACCATATATTTTTTCCATTAATAAACTATTTTCCCTTGGATAACACTTATCCATACCAAATCCCAATACTGCTATTGTTTTTCCGCCTTTATTGAGCACTCCCTTATGTGAATAGCTATCAATTCCCTTTGCCATGCCACTTATATGAGTTACATCATTAAGTGCTAAGCGTGCTCCTATAATCTCGGAAACACATTTACCGTAATCACTACAATCTCTAGCACCTACTACGGCGACACTTCTATCCCCAAGTAATGAAAGATCACCTGACGCATAAATTTTATCAGGTGATTTATAAATATTTTTTAATTCATACGGAAAAAGTTCTGAGTTTTTATCTATACAATTAATTTTCATATACCCTCCTATTCTTAATTCCTATCACCTAAGCTTTTTATAGTCAATAGTTTTAAAAATTTGAGTATATTTATGTAGTAACTATGCATTCTTATGTAAAATAATTTTTTCAATGGCATTGGCCACTCCATGATTATTATTATCATCCGTAATATAATCTGAAGCTTGTTTCACTAGTATATCAGCATTCCCCATGGCTACTCCTATTTTAGCAAATTCAATCATCGCTATATCATTAGGATTGTCACCAAAGGCCATTAATTCATTTTCTGTTAAATCATTGATTCTCAACAAATAATTTAATGCGTCTGCTTTGCTAGTCGTTGCGCCCCCTATTTCTAGATTATTAGCAAAAGAAGTGGTCAACGTTATACCTTCTAAATTCTCCAATAATTTTCTAATAAATCTTCTTTTTTCAGAATCTTCAAAAAGCAAATTAATATTTTCTATAGAATCTTGGTTTGAGTACATATGTTTAATAATATCGTCCACTGGTTTTCTAGTTCTTATTACATAACCTGCACTTCTATATGTCGAACCATTGGCCTTAATATCGTTGTACTCAGTCTTATCAATATATGCTATACCATCTATAAATGCCTCAACATGAACTTTATGTCTGGTTACAATATCAATAACCTTTTTTATATCATTATTCTTTATACAATTTTTATATATAACCTTTTTATCAATCATTCTTGTTACTTGAGCCCCATTTGAAGTAATCATATATTCGACTCCTTCTAAATTATACACATCTTTGGGCAACGAATCAAAAGATCTTCCCGTGGCAAAAACAACATTCACACCACTCTTAATCGTTTTTTCTAAAATACTTCTGGTTTTATCTGTTATTCTTTCTTGACTATTAAGGGTGGTACCATCTAAGTCTAGCCCAATTAATTTAATACTCATATCCTTCCTTTCAATGCTATGTATATGCTATGTTTCTATTGCAAAACCTATATAATTGATTTATAATCGTTTTATTGATATCATTATATAATAAATTACATAAAAATAAAGAGGTAATATATGAAAGTTGCAATAGTTGGTGCCGGCAAATTAGGTTTAAGAATTGCTGAAGCACTTGTCGATGGTGATTATGAAATCACAATAATAGATAAAAATGAAGATCTTTTGGATAAGATTTCTCAAAAGCTTGATGTACTTACTGTATACGGTGATGCAAAGAAAATTGATTTTCTAAAAAGTATTCAGATAAATACTTATGACTTTTTATTTGCTGCCTCTGATTCTGATGAGGTTAATATTTTAATTGCTTCATTTTCAAAAGCATTAGGATGTCGATACGTATCATCTAGAGTTAGAGATCCTGAACATATGAAACAAATCGATTTCATAAGAGAAAAAATGAATATAGATTTCATAGTTAATCCAGATTTACTTATAACGCAAGAAATTCATAAATATCTGGCTGAGAAATATACTTTAAGCAACGGAGTTTTTACTAGCGGTAAAATTGCCTTATTAGAATTCAAAGCAGACATGTTGCCAAAATTAATAGGTTTATACTTGCCAGATTTCAAAAAAATATATCCTTCTATGCTAATAGTTGGCATATCTAGAAAAGGCAAAATGATTATTCCCCATGGTGATGACTTTATTAAAAGTGGTGATTCACTATATATAATAGGAGAAAAAGAAACTGTATTTAAATTAAACACAAAAGTTTATGTAAATATCAAATACACCAATGTGCAAAAGGTAATGATAATTGGTGGAGGTAAAACTGGTTACTATTTAGCTAGTCGTTTATCAGAATTTGGAGTAAATGTAAAACTAATAGAAAAAAGTAAAGAAAGATGTCAATATTTATCAACTCGTTTGGATGATGTAATGGTTCTTTACGGCGATGGTACAGATTTACAAATGCTTCAAGAAGAAAACCTAGATGAAATGGATGCATTTGTTACTGCAACTGGATATGATGAAGAAAACCTACTTTTAGCTTTAACTGCAAAACAACATGGAATCGAAGATGTTATTTCAAAAGTGAGTAGAGTTAGTTATAAAGACCTTATCGAGCAAATGGGTATTGATATGGTTTTAAATCCCCTAGATATAACTGCTAGCGCTATATTAAGAAATATTCGAGGATCAAAAAAAGTATTATCCTCAGTACTATTACAAGGCCAGGCTGAACTCCTAGAAATTTATGCTTATGAAAGAATGAATATGTTAAATATTCCACTTAAAAATTTACAATTACCCGAAGGGATTATAATTGCTGCCATACATAGAGGAAATAAAGTGATTATACCTGATGGTAATACTCGACTTCTCAGAAATGATAAAGTAATAATTGTTAGTTTACTTACAGAAATAGGTAAATTAGAAAAATTATTTAAATATAGAAGGAATATTTTATAAAAATGTCTATTAGCAAAAAAAGAATTATATATTTATTGGGAGCTTTATTAATAGTCATATCACTGTCGATGACTCCTTCATTAATAGTTTCCCTATTATATGACGAATATCATTGCACTAAAGCTTTTTTAATAACAATGATTATTTGTTTACTAATAGGTCTATTATTTAACAGAAGGCATACGCCATCAATATCATCCATTAAATTAAAAGATGGTTTTATGATAGTAACAGGTAGCTGGCTACTTGCTTCAATATTTGGTGCGATACCATTTATTATTTCAGGATCAATAACAAACCCAGTAGATGCCTTTTTTGAAGCTTGCTCTGGATTTTCTACAACCGGAGCATCAATATTGACAGATATAGAAGCATTGCCAATGTCAATGCTTTTTTGGCGTTCATTCACCCATTGGTTAGGTGGAATGGGTATTGTTGTATTTGCAATGGCATTATTACCAAAACTAGGTATTAGCGGTCAACTAATAGCTAGCGCAGAGACTCCTGGTCCAACATTAGACAAAATTACTCCTAGATTTTCAGACACTGCAAAAAACCTTTATAGAATGTACATACTTTTTACAATTTCAGAAGTAATTTTATTATTGATTGGCGGTCTTGATTTGTTTGATGCATTAGTACATACCTTCGGCACAGTTGGTACTGGAGGCTTTTCAAGCCACAGCGAAAGTATTGCTTATTTCAACAGTTATTATGTACACTGGGTAATCACTATATTCATGATTATTTCGGGAACTAACTTTAACCTTTTTTATTTGACTTTAAAAAGAGGAATTAAAAAATTAATAAAAGATGATGAATTTAAGTTTTATTTAAGAATAATTTCACTTTTTACCATGTTAGTAACCTTTGATTTGGCAATTACTAAAACCGAAGTAAATTTTCTCAAAGCATTAACGGAATCCATATTTCAAGTATCTTCAATACTTACTACTACAGGTTATGCGACTGCAGACTTTGATATTTGGCCGACTTTTGCAAAGATGCTATTATTCATGCTTATGTTTGTAGGTGCTTGCAGTTCTTCTACTGGTGGTGGCGTTAAAATAATCAGAATACTTGTTTCTTTTAAGCTAATAATGAGAGGTTTTGCTCTGAAAACACATGAAAACCGCATAATAAACATAAAGGTAAATGATCAAAAACTTCAATCTGATACTGTTTCAAATATAGCCAACTTTCTGTTTTTCTATATATTTCTAGTGTTTATTGGAACCGCCATAATTTCAATAAATAATTATGACATTATGACAAGTTTTTCAAGTGTTATAGCATGTTTAGGAAATATTGGCCCTGGTTTTTCTATGGTAGGGCCTACAATGAATTACAGCATTTTTTCTAACTTCTCAAAAATAGTATTATCATTGCTTATGATCGCCGGAAGATTGGAATTATTTACTTTCTTTATATTGTTTTCAAAACATTTCAGAGACTCCAATAGAGCATAAGGGGATAAAATGAATTTAAATTATAATTTATTTAAAAACTTAATATCGTTAACATTTATACTCCTATCAATAATCATGATACCTTCCATTTTAGTCGCCCATTATTATAATGAAGTAAATGTTACTTTTTCAATGTCTATAATTGCTGTAATATATTTCTTTATAGGTTTATTTATAAATATAAAGAGCAACAGAAAAAGCATTAAATCAACTATTAGAGACGGTTATTTGACCACATTTTTTGTTTGGTTAGCACTAGTTTTCGCATCAGCACTTCCTTACTATTTTAGTAATAGTGGTTATTATCTTAGCGATTGTATATTCGAATCTGCTGCTGGTTGGTCAACTACTGGCGCCTTCGTAATACATGCAGACATTTTGCCAAAAGGACTGCTTTTTTGGAAAGCAACTAACAATTGGTTTGGTGGAATAGGTATGATTATGTTAATTATATCTTTAACACCTTATTTCAATATTTCAGGTCAAAAACTAATAGTAGCAGAAGCGCCTGGCCCTACATTGGAAAAAATGTCAACCAAATTTACAGGAACCGCCAGATATCTTTATTTCTTTTACTTGATACTTACACTTCTAGAATTTATTATGCTTAAATATGGTGGTCTTTCCTTATATGATGCTGCTATAAATACTATGAGTGGTATAAGTACCGCAGGAATACATTTGAATTCTGGAGGTATTAGTTATAATCTAACAACTTTCAACAAAACAGTTGTTACTATATTTACTTTTTTAGCTGCTACTAATTTCGGAATTTACTTCTTTTTATTTAAAGGGAAATTTGAAGATATTCTTGGGGATTTGGAATTTAGAGTATATATTTTGCTAACCTTAGCTTCAACCATAGTTATTTATGTTGCGTTAATTAATTCAGATGAAGCCAAATACTATTTTGAGGATTTTTTACATTCAATTTCTATGGCAATTTCTTTCATATCTACGTCCGGCTATAGTTTTACTGATTATTCAATATGGCCTTCATTTGCCAAGGTTATCTTGATTATATGTATGTTTATAGGTGGCTGTTCAATATCAACAGGTGGAGGGATTAAAATTTCAAGAATTATAGTTTTTTATAAATTAATTCTTAGAGGAATATATAAAAGAATACACCCTCGTAGTGTTAAACCAGTATCCTTTTTTAAAAAGCCAATTTCAGTTAACAATGTATTTACTATTATGGTTTACATATTACTTTATTTCGTTATATTCTTGATAGGTTCTTTGCTATTATCCCTTGACAATTTATCAATGGAAACTACTTTAAGTGCCACAATAGGAGCTATGTCTAATACCGGTTTGTCATTTGGTGAATTGGCCAATGTTGCTGATTACTCCATATTTTCTCATCCTGCTAGAATACTATTATCGATATTAATGATAGGTGGTAGACTTGAATTCTATGCTATCGCATTATTATTCTCTAAGCACTTTTGGAATACTAATATAATAAAATAAGGGACATATACTGATACAATCCCACTATTTTATTATATTGAAATCAATAAGCTTGTCTTTTTCATTCACATCAGTAACTACTATCTTTAAATTATCACCCATGTTAATGCTCTTTTTAGTTTTAGTGCCGACCGCTCTATAATTTTTTTCATCAATTATATAATAGTCACCAGGTATCCCATCATATCTAACAAAACCTTCTATAGTATTGTCAAGTTCAATGAATAATCCGGTTTTTCCTATACCGCTCACTATGCCTCGATACTCTTTTCCAACCTTGTCTTTCATGAATTGAACCATTAAATACTTTTCTACTTTTCTCTCCAAATCTATGGCAACCCTTTCCATATCAGATGAATGCTTTGAAATGTCTGCCAATTCATTAATATCATCTATAGCATCAGGATTGTGAATACTATTTTTTATTATTCTATGTACAATTAAGTCAGGATATCTTCTAATTGGTGATGTGAAATGACAATAATATTTAAAAGCCAATCCATAGTGGCCTGTACAACTAGTTCTATATTCTGCCTTTTTCATCATCCTTAGCATAACTCTATTTATTATATTTTCCATCTTTGTATCTTCTATTGATACTAAAACTTCACTAAGTAATTTTGAATTTATACTATCAAAATTACTGCTAATATTTATATTAAACCCCGCCAAAAAGCCTCTTAACTCATTTATTTTTTCTACATCTGGTTTGTCATGAACTCTATATATAAATGGAACTTCTAACCAATAAAAATGTTCAGCTACAGTTTCATTTGCAATCAGCATAAATTCTTCAATTATTTTATTAGCAACTCTTCTTACTTCTTTTTCAATGCTTATTGGATAATCATTTTCATCTAATATGATTTTTGCTTCTCTCATATTAAAATCAAGACTACCTTTTGCTTTTCTTTTTTTTCTTAGTATTACTGACAAATGATTCATATTATATATCATTTCTAGAATATGTGAATATCTGTTTTTTAACTCTTTATCTTCATTTTCCAAAATATCCGATACATCATCATACACAAGACGTTCATCAGAATTAATTATACTTTCGAATATAGAATAATCTACTACTACACCTTTATCATCTATTTCCATTTTACATGTTAATGTTAATCTATCTTCCTTAGGATTTAAGCTGCATATTCCATTGGATAATTCCTTAGGAAACATTGGTATAACTTTGTTATATAAATATACACTATTACCCCTTAACATAGCTTCTACATCCAAAGGAGAACCTTTTGATACATAGTGATTTACATCTGCAATATGTACATATAAAAGGTAATTACCATTTTCATTTATTTTAACTGTAACAGCATCATCAAAGTCTTTTGAATCTTTTCCATCGATTGTTACAGTAAGTTCACTTCTTAAATCAGTTCGATCTTTTTTCTTGTTTATTACTAAATTCTTTGACAATATTTTTGATTCTTTTAAAATTTTATCTGAAAATTCATTTCTTATGCCATATTCTCTTATCAAAGATAATATCTCAGCATCCTTTTGATTTTTCTTGGCAATAATCTCTGTTATTATACCTGTTGAATCCTTATGCTCTCCTGGATATTTTGTAATTTTAGCAACTACAATATCCCCTTGCTTTGCTTTACCTATATCCTTATGGTTAATATATACTTCTTCTACCGATTTACCTTTTGATACAACTTTTCCGAAGTTTTTATGTTTAAACAAAGTACCTATGATTTCTTTAGTATTTCTTTCAAGTACTTTTGTAATTATCCCCTCTGGACCACCTTTCCAATATATTTCAGGAATTAATTCAACGGCTACATTATCTCCATCCATTGAATTTAATATATTGTCTGGAGCTATATAAATATCTCGCTCCTCATCCATTCTAACGAATCCAAATCCATTTTTGTTTTTACTAATTATTCCATTTCTCATACACTACTCTCACTTGTCCAATAAAAGAATAAAGACCGGCCTAGCCGGTCTTTATTCTTTTATTATTCTTCCTCAACAGATTCTACAATTTCTTCTGCAGGTTCATCTTCAGCAGGATCATCTTCAGCAGGCTCATCACCTGAAGCATCTTTTATGCTTAAACTAATACGTTTTCTATCAACATCTAGTTCAAGTATTTTAGCTTCTACTGTCTGTCCTAGTTCTAATTCTTCAGCTACATTGCTAACTCTTTTATTAGCAATCTCTGATATATGTACCAAGCCATCTAAACCAGCTTCTAGTTCAATAAATGCACCATATTCTTTTATTTGAACTACTTTACCTGATACTATCTGACCAATTTGATATTTTTCTTCGATAACAGTCCACGGCTCAGGCATTGTCTGTTTTAGACCCAATGAAATTTTCCCTTTTTCTTCATTCATAGCTAATATCTTAACGTGGATAATATCGCCTATTTTCAGAACCTCTTGTGGGTGTTTTAATTTGCCCCAAGATATTTCAGAAATATGCAATAGTCCATCTACGCCACCAATATCAACAAATGCTCCGTAATCAGTAAATCTCATTACTTTACCTTCAACAATGTCATCAACATTTAGGTTAGACCATACTTCCGCAATTAACTTACGTTTTTCTTCTAAAAGCACTGCTTTATGTGAGAAAACTGCCCTTCCTCTTCTCATATCAACTCTAGTTACTTTTACATCCATAACTTTACCGATATATTCATCAGCTTTTTCAACATACTTATCTGAAAGCTGTGACAAAGGAATAAATCCAGTTACTTCCTTATATGCTGCTATTACTCCACCGTTTACGGCTTTGATTAGCTTCACACTAATACTAGATTTATCTTCTAAAGCTTCATTTATTTCATTCCAATTTCCATTGATTTCAAGTTTTTTCTTAGATAAGATGATTCCACCATCTCCATCATCAGTTTTAACTACTTTTGCTTGGATATCGTCGCCTTCTTTAAATAAATCTTTTAGTTCTTGGCCTTCCTCAAGGGAGACCTCTTCTTTTGGTATAATACCATCTTTCTTGCATCCTATGTTTACGATAATTTCATTATCTGTAACCTGATGAACTTTACCATCTACAATTTCCCCACCTCGTGGTAATCTTAAAGATTTGTCAATTTCATCCATTAAATCCAACATAGGATTCTTTTCAAAGTTTTCAGTGATATTTTCACTCATGCTAGCAATAACCTCCTTAATAATGCATTCAGGCGTCGAGGCGCCTGCTGCAACTCCTATTTTATTACATTTTTGCAAATCTTTCAATGGCAAATCAGAAATATTTTCAATAAATTTTGTATTTAAACAGTATTTGCTAGCTATTTCGTACAATTTCTTGGTATTTGAACTATTATAACCACCAATAACTACCATGCAATCCACTTCCTTAGATAGTTTGGCACAACTTTCTTGTCTTTCCTTTGTAGCATTGCATATGGTATTTTTTAATTCATACCCTACTTGATTATTATCAAAGATTTTGATTACTTTGTCTAACGTATTTTTAATTATAGTAGTTTGACATACTATAAAATAATTATCACCCTCTACTTTTTTTGCTTCTTCTTTTGTTCCTACTATTATCGCTTTATATTCACACCATCCATTTGTTGCTAAAACTTCAGGGTGATTCTTGTCGCCTATTATAACTATTTTCTTGCCCTCCATATAGGCTTCTTCCACAAATTCATGGATTCTTTTTACCAAAGGGCATGTAGCATCTATTATTTCTAGATTTCTTTTTTTTGCACTCAAAAATAAATCTTTAGTTTCTCCATGAGATCTAACAATAATCACTGAACTTTCTTTTGCCAATTCAATATTTTCAATTATTGTAAGTCCTTTATTATTTAAGGAATCTGTAACCGTTTTATTGTGTATTAATTGTCCAATTGTATATATATCCCTATCTTTATTAATCTCTAATTGTTCATATGCTATATCTATGGCTCTTTTTACTCCAAAGCAAAATCCCGAGTTTTCTGCTCTGATTATTTCTTTCATTAATCATTCTCCTTTAATTTTTTTAAATGCTCTTTAAATGATCTTTCTGAACCATTTTCACTAGGCTCATAATACACAATCTTTTCATTATATAAATTATCTGGTAAATATTGCTGTTTAATATATCCACCATTATCATGGGGATATTTATAGCCTACACCTTTACCTAATTTTTTGGATCCGTTATAATGATTATCCATTAAGTGATTAGGAACATCATCTATTTCCCTGTTTTTTATATCTGCCATTGCTCTTCTATATGCCATATATGCTCTATTTGATTTTGGCGAAGACGCTAAAAGTATAACAACCTCGCTAAGCATTATTGATGCTTCTGGAAAACCAACCATCATAGCGCCATCTACTGCAGATTTAGTAATAGTTAACGCAGTAGGATAAGCCATTCCAATATCTTCAGACGCCATTACCAATAGTCTTCTTCCTATCGTTTTTATGTCTGCTCCACCGTCTATTAATCTTGCTAAATAATGTATTGATGCATCAGGATCGGAGCCTCTTACGGATTTTTGCAAAGCAGAAAGCAAATTATACATATCATCGGTTTTATCATAAAAGCCTATTTTTCGTTGCATAGCTTCTTCTACAACTTTGTTATCAATAACTTCACCATTTTTTAGGTTATCAATTATGAAACCTAAAGTATCCAATGCAACTCTTGCGTCACCATTTGCTAATTCAGCCATCAAATCCATGGCCTTTTCATCATATTTAAAATCTAGCGAACCAAATCCAACATTTTTGTCTTCGATACCCCTAAATAGTATTTTTAATATATCATTTTTGTTTAATTTTTTAAATTCATATATATTTCTAACCCTGCTAATAACGGCATTATTAATAGCAAAATACGGGTTTTCCGTAGTTGAACCAATGAATTTAATAACCCCTTCTTCCAAAGCCTTTAAAAGTGAGTCTTGCTGTAATTTATTCCATCTATGGAACTCATCAATATAAACATAAGTTGAACGTTTTTCAATACCATAAAGCCTGTCTTTAGCGTTGTCTATTAGTGTTTTTAATTCCTTTGTCCCTGTAGTGGACGCATTTATTTCAACAAATCTACTGTCCATTTCGCTGGAAATTATTCTTGCCAAAGTGGTTTTGCCCGTTCCTGAAGGACCGAAGAAAATGGCTGAATTAAAACTTTTATTCTTTATTGAATTATACAGCAGTGATTCTTTATACAAAAAATGTTCTTGTCCTACAAATTCATTTATATCCAAAGGTCTTAATCTAGTTGATAATGGTATCATATTACTCCTTAAATAACAATTCCGGCTAGAAGCCGGAATTTACTTTATTAATTAAAATACATCTTTTCCTAAATATCTAGCGGAATCGCCTAATTCCTCTTCGATTCTCAATAACTGATTGTATTTTGCCACTCTTTCAGTTCTCGAAGGGGCACCAGTTTTTATTTGCATTGCATTAACTGCTACAGCTAAATCCGCAATAGTTGTATCTTCTGTTTCGCCCGACCTATGTGAAATTATAGTAGTGTATCCATTTTTCTTTGCCATATTTATTGTTTCCAATGTTTCAGAAATACTACCTATTTGATTTAATTTTATTAATATTGAATTGGCACATCCTAAGTCTATACCTTTTTTGAATCTGCTTGGGTTAGTTACATATAGATCATCTCCAACTAATTGGACTTTATCACCCAATTTATCAGTCATCAATTTCCAACCTTCCCAATCTTCTTCATCCATTCCATCTTCAATAGATGCCACAGGATATCTATCAACAAATTCAGACCAATTATCCACTAGTTCCGATGCTGTAAATTCCCTTCCAGATTTTGGCATTTTATACATACCTTCTTTATCAGTTTTCCAGCCACTAGCTGCTGCATCTATTGCAATTACAAAATCATCTCCTGACTTATAACCTGCTGCTTCCACAGCTTTAATTATATAATCCATTACTTCAAATTCATCTCTTAAATTTGGAGCAAATCCACCTTCATCGCCTACTGCAATAGAATGACCTTTTGCTTTTAATTCTTTAGCTAACTGATGATATACTTCACTGCACCATCTATAAGCTTCTTTAAACGTAGGTGCTCCAACTGGCATTATCATAAACTCCTGAACATCAACAGTGTTTGATGCATGTTCACCTCCATTTAAGATGTTCATCATTGGAACTGGCAAAACATTACCATTAATTCCACCTAAGAATTTATGCAAAGGAATATTAAGAGATTTAGCCGCAGCATTTGCACATGCTATTGATACTGCTAATATAGCATTGGCACCCAATTTACTTTTATCTTTTGTACCATCTAAATCCATCATAGCTTTTTCTATAGAATATATGTCAGAGGCATCCTTGCCTTCTAAAACGTCGTTAATTAGGGTATTAACATTGTTTACTGCTTTCGATACACCTTTACCACCAAATTTGCCTTTATCACCGTCTCTAAGCTCTAAAGCCTCAAAAATTCCAGTTGACGCCCCACTTGGTGTATCACCAATGCCTATTATACCATTATCCAATAATACTTCGGCTTCAACAGTTGGATTGCCCCTAGAATCTAATATTTCTCTTCCCATTACTTTAACTATTTTCAATCTCATAATCAGTCTCCTTAATATTAAAATAACAACTCTTAGAATATTATAACTCAATTTAGTTAATAATTAAAGTACTAAAGTGACATATTAGCTATTAAAGTTTCTATTTTATCAACAATAATTAAGGTATTAAAGCTATCACTATCCATATCATCTAATATAGAATCTAACAGTGCTTTTTCGCCATATTTGAAATTTACTGATATTTCATTTATTAAAGTTTTTATTTTTTCATATAATCCTTTATTCTCAAAATCCGGGTAATATATTAGTTTTATATCAAAATTGTCCTTTCTGATGTATATGTTATCTCTATTTATTAGGTAATCTTCAGGAAAAATAAGATGGTTTTCATTAATTTCTTCATAAATCAGTATTTTTTTAATCAGCTGCAATGCTTCTTTAATATTTAATTCTTTCATATCTGCATTTTTATATTCATCTATGTCATAAACTAAAACTAATTCATCATCACACTCGATTATATTTGTTTTTAGAAATGTTCTGTCATAATTCATATTAATAATGTCAATAATAAATTCTGGTATTGAATTTTGCGGAACCACTTCTCTTCTAACTGTTTTCATTTTATCCTCCACATTTTAAACAAGGTACATATCCTCGTTCAATAGCCACTTTTTTATCAATTTTAAAATATTCTCTTTCAATCAAATCACAATCTCCCATATGATAATTTGTACCTGTCTTGGGGAAAATATATACTATATCACCTAAATTTGCATTATCACTATTACATATATCACAGGGGGTATATTTTTTTAATATATAATTAGTCAATAATAACGGTTCATATGATTTTTGAACTAAATAACAATTTTTATTGTGGTAGCATTCGCCGTAATTAGGGAATATGTATACCACTTCAGAATTATCGTTAGTAAAATCTACCCTTGTAAGTGAATCTCTATCCCTAATTTCACCAATATAACTTCTAGTCATAATTTTCAGTTCCAAATTGGTATTTTTACTAATGAATCCTAAAGGATTCTTATATTCTACATCTATATTAACATCTATAATGTCATTTATACCTTTATAGCTTTCATGGTAACGATATTTTATGATATTTAAACTTTTTATATTATGATTTTCATCATATATTCTCTCTTTTACTTTGATTGGGAACACAGGATTTATTTTTATTTCTCTAGATTCTATAGCAACAAGTCGCATTTCATCACATACTGAAAACACTACGTTTTCACAAGTAGAATACATTAATATTATAGTAGTTAAAACTAATAATGCTATTAAATAAAATGGTAAACATATTGTTGTTTCTACAATATAACTCCCTTTATTATTAGTATTCCATTTCAACTTTATATTTTTTCCCATTCGCCATCACACTGTAACTTATACCGTTATAGTACTCTTTCCAATTAAAATCATCATAGTATCTATATTTCATATTTATTTGAATTAAATCCATTATTCTTAAAAGCCTTTTATTTTCATTTTCTAAACTTAGATACATAAATAAGTACTCTTCATAGTTTAGTCCCCCAATTCTTTCTTTTGTGCTGTTTTTACTGTCTTTTGTCCCTTTATTAAACTCACTTATTAGATCCTTTTCTTCATCATTTAATCTATCAAGCAATTCATTACTTCCCAAAAGTAAATCAATATCTGTTTCCCATGTATCTTTGGTTTTTATCAATGGAACATTTTCTCCTTTTAGTAAGTATTCCATATCATATTTAGTTTCTAGAAGTGACCAACTTTCCATAATTAGAAATTGTGTCGCTAAACACCATGGACCTGGGCATACTGTCTCCGCCAACGCAAGAGACATCTTTCTTTTTTCATGATCTTTGTACAAATATGCTAGGTTCAAAGCATTTCTAAGAAAACAAATCTTTCTTTTTACAGATTTAAAGTTGGACTTATCATCCATATCTCCTACTATAATATACTCCCATTCATTTCTAAATAAGCATTCCATATTGTTATTATTATACACATGGTTATTAAAATGCTTTGATATATAAGAAAGTTCCGTGCAGCCATTTATGATATCATCATAATTCATTCCATTTGATATCATCTCATAAAGAACATTTGAACTACCCTCCGCTATTAGACTTAAAGATGGTAAGGTCTCTATCACTGCTTTATTTCGGATAACAGTTTCTTCATTTTCATCGTTCCAAAGGCTTCCTTCTTGCCTATTTATATTTAATGTATCTAACTTAATAGCTTTTTTAATATTTTTAGGCAATACCATTCTTCTATCATTCAAATTGCATTTTACACCTTGGTATTTAATACTGTTTCGATTATCAAAGGTATATTTACAGTACTTGCCAATCTTGTTATTAATATCACTCTCATGTCCAAAGTAAGCCATTATTCCATAATCATTGTAAAGATGCACGTCATATTCCGATAATACTGCCTTAGCCCATAAAACCGACAAAGAATTAATTTCACTTCCAGCAGTTTTTATTTTAGCCATGTTTATAAATGAGCAAATCATAATAGACATAATTGAAAATAGAATTGTTAATAAAACCAATGAAGAGCCCCTATTATTCAATCAAATCACCTGCCAGTATAATATCTGTTTCATTATATTTATAATATGACGAAGACATGCTATAACTTATTCCATCAATCAGAATTGTATTATCAAAGAATTCAACACTATCCTTTTGGCTTACTACATCAACAAGTTTATTATTCTCAGAGAATGCTTCTTCAATGATTTGATCATGCATATCTACTCTTGTTTCCATTATTTGGTAATAGTAAACAGTGAATCTTATTAAAACAAAAGTTATCATAAGAATAATTGGTATAGTTATTGTGGCTTCTACAATTTCTTCACCACGTTTACTATTTTTTAAACTGTTAAAAATTGCTAGCATCTAAATTACTAAAAGTTTCGTTTACAAAAGATGTTATTTCGCTTTTAAATATAATTCCTAAACCTACTGCCACAGCAATTAATATCGCTGCTTGAATTAGTTCCATTCCGTCCTTTTTTTTAAAAATATTCATACTCACACTCCTTTACATATTCATTATTGCTGGCGCCATAGTCACTAATACCAATATTAACAGTAAAAGCCCCAATGGCAAAGTCATCTTTGTTTCGATGTATTTACCATTTTCTCTAGCTATAGTTTTTCTCATGTTCCATAAATATTGGCTTTCTAACTCAATTTTTTCTCTAATATCACTCCCCCTCTCCAGATTTTCAATGTTTATCATTGAGATTCTGCTTAATTCTTTAATCTTAATACGATTAGCATACCTGTTAAATGTTAATATAACATTTTCATTTTTATTTTCTGACTCCATTAATAATTCAATAAGGTCTCTTTTAAATTCACTAATATTTGAATCATCTTCACTTTTGTAGTTTGAAATTATCCTTTTTATACAATCATTTAATATAAGCCCGCTATTTAATAATAATACTAACTGATTGCTAAATCTTGGTAATTCGCTCAAGATTTCCTTTTTATATAACTCTTTTTCTTTTATAATTTTGCTATCTTTACTTTTGATTGTTATTATGATTAAAAGTACTGCGATTACTATATATATTATATTACTATAATCCTTTTCATTTTTTACTTGCCACCTTATTTTATCACCATTTTCAAGCTCATTTGGTAAAATTATTTTTTCAGAATTTTGAGCATCGATTTGTTCAGTGATTTCAAGCACTTGTTTTTCAAAAATGTTCTCTGGTTTTTTCTCTATTTCCTTAACTTCTTTTTTAATTCTATTATCAATATTAACCCTTGTTTCTACTGCTTGCCCATCATCATTAATTACATATAATTTATATTCATGCAATAAGTCATCGTTGGGAGTATTTATACCTAATAAATCTCCTTTTTCATTAGTTATGTATATATCACCCAACGATTTAGACTTAATAGCATTTACTGCTAACATAATTATAGTTAATACTATGATTACTAATATTCTGTTTATCAATTTTTTATTATATTCCATCACACACTTCATACTTTCATACTGGTAATATTATCAACTAATTTATAAACTAATAAATAAGATATTAGCACAATAGTCATAATTATATTACCTTTTAAATTGATATACAGTACATTTATATAGTCAGCAGCACATATATTTAAAAACAGTAATACTGCCATAGGCATCATTAAAATTATTATTCCTTCCTTCTTTTTCCTGTTAATTATCTCGTTTATTTCCTTCTCTATAGTCATTTTATCAATTATTACTCTAGAGGCTTTATTCATCGCCAGCACCATATTAGCACCTGTATATTTGCATGTTTCATACATTTCAACAAAATCATATACATCCTCAATATTTGCTCGTTTTGCGAAATTTTTAAGAACCACTACATCATCTGTATATTCCATTTTCCCATACATATAATCAATTTCACCAATTAATACAGACCTATCACCATATATGTTTTCAATTACATCCTTTGATTTTTTTAATGAGTACCTAAGTGAATAATTAGTCGCCATTAAAGAAGCCATATTAAAGAGCAAATCTTTAAATTCTTCCATTAAAATTGCTTTTCTCTTTTTGACTTTGAATTGCTTTACTTTTTTTATGCTAATTGGTAAAAAAATTAGATTTACAAACGAAAATACCAATTTATGATAAAATAAAATTGAATCAATTGCTGAAAACAACGTAAAAATTATTATAAATAATGTAATTTCCATTTTTGTAAACGTATATTCGTTATAATCTATCACTTTGAGCCCATTTCTTTAATTTATCATCATTTTTTAAATCATTTTCAGTTTTAACTAGTACGCCCTCTTCACTAGTTTCATACATTACATTTGTTATATAATCATCATTCTCTAAATCAACAAGTTCCACTACCTCAACTACTTTTCTTCTCCCTTTTCCGTCTCTTTCTAGATGTATAAGAATTTCCAATGAATCTGCTATCTGTTTTTTTATTGAAATTAAAGGTATATCCAAACTCATTAAATACATCGCTTCCAATCTATTTAACATCCCCATTGCAGAGCTAGCATGACCTGTTGACATGCTTCCAGAATGACCCGTTGACATGGCTTGTATCATATCTTTTATTTCATCACCTCTCACTTCTCCAACAATTATTCGATCAGGCCTCATCCTTAAACTGGTTTTTATTAGCATAGACATGTTTACCGCTCCTTTACCAACAGAATTGGAACTTTTACATTCCATATGCACAACATTATTTATATTTTCTATTTTAAGCTCTGCTGAATCCTCTATCACTATTATTCTTTCTTTTTCTTTGTCTACAAATCCTGCTAGTGCGTTTAAAAATGTTGTTTTACCACTGCTAGTAGAACCTGATATCATAATGTTATATCTTGATTTTACGATTTTTTCTAAAAAATTTGCGCAATCACAAGTTAGTGTATTAAATTCAATTAATTGATTCATTGTTATAGAATTCTTATTAAATTTTCTTATAGTTAATATGGGACCATTTAAAGCAACACTTTTCAAAACTCCATTTACCCTAAATCCATTTTCTAATCTTGCATCTACTATAGGGTTTACTTCATTTATTTCCCTATGAACATCACTTGCGAACAACCTTATCATATCTTCTAGTTCTTTTTCCGATAAAAACCTATTTATTGCTTCAGATATTTCTCCATTCTTTTCAATAAATATATCAAAAGGGCCATTTACCATGATTTCGTTTATTTTCTCATCATTTAATAACGGTTCCAAAATACCATATTTACTATTTACTCTTAAAAGAATATCGTCGATTAATCTATATATATCTCCTGCGTCAATATCATCAATATATTCAGATTCAAATAACAAATTTTCAATGTACTCTAGTTTATCGCTTTTTTCTATTCCATTAGTTTCATCCTTAACTTTAGCTACAATTTCTAGTATTACTTGATTATATATATCAGAATTTTTTATCATAATAAATTGCCTTTTTCATAATCTTTTCAATAATTTTATTAGTATCATATGTTTTTACTGTTTCATCTCCACTTTCAATTTTTTCTATTATTTCTTCATCTCCCAACTTACATTTATTCTTTAAATTCTTAATTAATCTTAAATTTTTCCTTTCATATATTATTATTCTAAAATCACTAATTTTAATTAAATTTAAGTTATTTTTATTTAAGCAATTACCAATATCAAAAATAATAACATCAAAAATGTTGTTTATTAATACATCTAAAAAATGCTCGAAATCGTCTGGTCTAATGTCTATCAACGGATTAAATATTTCATTATTTTTAATCCTGTAAATTCCATGAATATCATTAAAAAAGAACGATTCTGGTTCGATTGCTTTATTTGTATTAACATAATACATGAAACGTTTAAAGCTGTAATTGAAATTCAGTTCTTCCTTACTTTCTAAATCTATATACTTTAATGGTACTATCAATACTTTGTTTTTAGTCCCTGATGATAAACGATCTCCTATCTTTTTAGCATATTTACCACATTGCTTTACATTATCATCGCTAAAAACTGTTACCATAACACCATTTCCCTTATGTACTTCGGTAATTTCATTATATCTGTAATAAAACCACATTAAATCTGTTATCAGATATCTAAAACCTTTGTATTTAAATAATTTATTTATATCTGTTTTGCAGTCATTAACATTGTCTTCTTCGATATTTTTAACTAAAAACACCCATTTATCAAAATTCTTTAATTTGAATTTATTACTAAACTCATAAAATTCATAGTCAGTAATAGCAACATCAAATTGTTCTTCTTCTTTAAAATTATCGACTTTAACCAGTAAGATTATTTCTTCTCTACTGCCAGTAATTTTACGGCACAGTGCTTTGCAATAATTTTCATCTTTTAGAAATATTAATATTCTCATACATCCTCCATATATAAAATATACCATTTGTATTTTTCACTTACAGTACAATATTAATAACTAAAAAAGCCAGATTTCCCAAGGATAATCTAGCTTTAATATAAATTATTTGCAAATAAAGAAGCACCCTATAGGTGCTTATGGTGCGCGATAAGGGACTTGAACCCCTACGGTCTCCCGCTAGATCCTAAATCTAGTGCGTCTGCCAATTCCGCCAATCGCGCATATATATGGTGACCCCACCGGGAATCGAACCCGGGTTACCGCCGTGAAAGGGCGATGTCTTAACCGCTTGACCATGGGGCCATATTGAAAAACCGGCAACTTCCTACTTTCCCAGGCAGTTGCCCACCAAGTATTATCAGCGCTAAAGAGCTTAACTACTGTGTTCGAGATGGGAACAGGTGTTGCCTCTTTGCTATTGTCACCGGATTTTCAGTTTTACCGATTCGC
>DATFJV010000079.1:0-3881 GCA_035268985.1 Anaerovoracaceae bacterium
ATTAGATATAAAACTTAAAAATATTATAATTGAATCTTTTTTAAAATTATGGAAAGAAGATAATCGTACTGTTATTTTTATAACTCATGATATTGATGAAGCTTTGAAGATAGCAGATCAAATTTATATAATTCAAGATAAGCCGGTAAAAATAAGCCAAGTAGTACATATCGTTGATGATCATAGTAGCAGAGATATTTTTAGCAGCAAATATTTAAAAATTCGGGAAAAAATTACAAAAATTTTGTCTGATTAGTTTTGATTAAAATTTTCTTGTAAAATATTAATCATATGCTATAATATCCTGTCTTTGACAGTTAAAAGAGAATAAAACCGTGGTATCCATTGGAAAAAGCGGAATATCACGGATTTTAATTTCATTAAAAAGTTCGTAATTTTTTTCTAGAAATCTATATATCAATAGCGAGAGAAAGCATGTAGTAAAATGTGCTTTTATACGGTCTTCTCTACCAAGATATACAGGCCTTGCTTTAAACTTTCTTTGTTTTCTTTATTTAATCTATGTATGTAGTATCTAAGTTTATGTACGTTAACACCCTAAATTTCTTCATTCTTTCCTCCAAGCTAAACTCTAACAATTGCAAAATCCACTTCCAAACGATATAACTAATTAAACACATTTTCTATTATATCAACAATTCCATCTATCATATAATAAGCATTTGTCTCAATAGCCTCATAAGAAACAGAAGATGGATCTTGCTCATGAATATATATATAAAACGGACCATAAGTATATACCCATATTTCAGTTGAATTCATATTTCCTTTTTCAAGTTTATTTCCATTATAATCTTCTGATGAAGCACTAGCTATATAAGCATTCTCATCACTTACTGGATACTTGTCCGTTATAGCAATAATCATCTGATGACCATTTTCTAGGGCAAACTTTGATAATAAATAGAACTGATCTTGATTCCATGCAAAACTTTGTGTATCTGCATTAGGTATAGAAAATACCTCTTCAACTTTTTTATCAAGATAAAACATTAATTCATCTTTCTTTTGATTTCTAAGGAAATAAGAATTATCCTTGCCAAAATAAAGATTTAAAGCTCCACCATCCATATCTTTTGGACTTAATTCAATAATGATAGGGTCATATCCATCAGCAGTAAAAGTAAGAGAATATGAATCTTGATCTCCACCTATAAGATAAGTATGGTTGCAATGATTAGTATAATTACCACTAGATCCGTCTCCAAAGTCTACATGATATGGGACCGATTGACCATCTGAACCAAATACACCAGCCCTAAAGTCTTGACTCCCCTTAGACCAATCATAATTATCAACCTCTTCATAAACCTCTACAGGAAGGGCCTCATTTATAGTCACAGTAACTGAATCTTCAGAAACAGATTCAGTTGAATTATATTTTCCCTTAATACTTATCTGATCACTTCCAAACTGACTCGCTATATATAATCCATTAGAATCAATACTAGCATTTTCGCATGACCACTCTACACTATCTGGTCTTTCATATTCCTCACCATTTTGACCTGTTACAATCTCATATTCAAATTGATATTGATCATTTTGATCTAATGTTAGATCTCTATCATTATCAATAATGCGAATTTCTCTAATTACAATACCTGTATAATCTATGTTCACTGCTTGTGTTAAGTCAAGTAGGTAATATGCTTCTTCTCTTATTTCTTCATTTCCTGATTTATCAACAAGAGTCGTTACAATACTTACAATATCCTCATCCATATTTGATTTCGGATATAAATGGTACATTCTTGATAATAACTTGAGAGATTCTTTTCCATCAAAAGACTCTTCATAAATTATTTGATCCCCTATCTTAAAAGCTGACTTTGATTTTTTAGTATCATATATATCCTTATTGATATTTACATTTACTTCAACAATATGGTTTACATCTAAATCATAATGAAGCTTTTGCAAAAGATAAGTATACTCTATAAGCCTATTTTGCATCCTCTTCATATAGCGTTTCATAATAGTTTCTTGCAATGGTAACATACGTAATTGCTTGTACTCAGCAGTAATCAAGGCTTTATCAGCAGGTTTAAGGCTTTCAAACGCTCCTAGTTCAGCCCTTATTTTTTTATTATCACTAGACCAGAATTCAGCAAGATAGGTATCCATTTCATTATCAAGATAATCCATTGCCTCTTTCAAACTACCACCATAAGTTTCCACTTCCTCTACTAGTTTGTCATATCTATTAAACCAGTGGACATCACTTTTACTATTAGATCCATTATAATATAAAGAATAGGCAGTCTTAGTATCATCCTCTGCATACCACTTCATCTCATCCTGATACTTCTCATAAATAAACACAAAATTTTCTGCAAATATTGATGCAGGACCCAATAACTTTGGTGCAATTTCAAAAGTTATAGCCTTTAATGTCTCATATCCTGATTTCGAATAATTTCCCTTAGCTGCATTATCAATAATTACTACTAAATTATTAAAATAGCCTAGATAACCAAATAACTGCAGCTGAGTTTTCATAAACTTACTCGCGCTGTTTGCATCAGTTACCTTGGCTACATCTTTAAATGAATCTAAATTGTTATGCTTTGATAAATAGAAATCTGAGGTATTTAATACCTTCCCATTAGGAAACTCTATCTCAGCCAACTGTTGAGCATTTGTCAAATCCATACTTGCCCCAGCTATTTTTAGCCACTGCTCATATGGATCAAAAGCTGTCTTGAACCTTCCAACTTCTTTCACTATCAGTTGACCAAACTCTATTGGTTTAGCTTTTCCACTTGCAACAGCTTGAGTATAAGATTTTATTTCTTCAAGGTACTCTTTATCTGCTCCTAGTGCATGCATACTGTATTTACTAGACGACACTAAAGGTGTCATTTCGTATGGTTTCATCAATGGATTATCCAAGTGCTTATCATTATCAGTCTGATCCTTACTAATCATAACCTTAGTAAGATGGTCTGTGACTAATACCATTTTGCCGCTATCTTCGTCAATATACCAAGCTACATCTAACCATTCTTCGCTTTCCTCGTCAAAATATAGAACTTGTGCCCCATTTAGAGCGCCACCTATGTAATCCTGTCCATCTAAAGGTATATCAATATGTAAATAATCTTCAAAATGCTGAATTTCTTCATTATTTTCATCAGACATTGTAATAATATAACCCGTCCTAAAAAATTCATCTACTGCATCTAAACTATAAAGAAGTTTTTCAACCTTTAAATCAATTGGTTTATCATCTACATATGGGGGTAGCTGAATATCAATATTGCATAAAGTTACTTCCTGTTCCTTTGTAACTTGTTCAATGTGAACTTCTTCAGTCATTACAATCTCTTCTTTCATATCATGATAATTATTTACCTGAAAGTTAGTAGGTTCATTTCCTAATTTTTGACTACTACATGCTGTTAATTGTCCAATAACAAGGGTTAAGCATATAAAAATGCTTATTTTTTTTTTATATTTATCATTTTTTCATCTCCTCGTATACTATGTTTAGAAGCACTTTTATTGATGCTTCTAAGCATGAATTTATTTTGTTCAAATTGAAGTACAAACAAAGCTAATATCAGCAGTATAATTATAAATTGTCATTTATGAACGGTTATACCAAAAATTTTCATACACTTCCCGATAGGGGTAGTTTTTACAAATTTTCATGATTACAGATCGTGAACTTTTTATGATTTTTCTTCCAAGAAACACACGCTTTAAGCGAAACGTCTTAATTTGTTGCCTATATTCAACGGGTATTAAAAAATCAAACTTAAACAACAAAAATAAGTTGTATGAGAGCATCATAAGTTAAAATACAGCTTTATTGGCCCAAAATGATTTTAAGATAAGGTATCCTACATACATAT
>DATFJV010000080.1:0-13361 GCA_035268985.1 Anaerovoracaceae bacterium
GGAGGAATGAAAAGAAGATTATCCCTTGCCATTGCACTACTTGCAAACCCTAAAATTTTAGTTTTAGATGAGCCAACGGTAGGCATAGATCCTCTACTTAGAAATGATATATGGAGTGAATTTAAGTTATTGACAGAAAAAGGTATTACCCTAATAGTTACAACCCATGTTATGGATGAAGCAGAAAAATGCAATATGCTGGCTATGATTAGAGACGGAAACGTCATAGCTTCAGGTAGCCCAAAGGAATTGATTGTTAATAGCGATTCATGCACCCTAGAAGAAGCCTTTATTAAATACGGAAAGCCAGGTGATAGTTATGAGAATTAGAGCACTGGCCATGAGAATACTTATTCAAATACGCCATGATAAAAGGACATTAGGTTTAATACTAATTGCTCCATTATTTATTATGACTATAGTTTATTTTATATTTAATGGCGCTAATACAGAACTCCATGTGGGAGTTATAAATGTAGACGATGAATACGTTTATGAAATGGAAAGCAACGATGAATTTGATGTAACTATAAATGAATATGAATGCAACGAAGAGGGAGAAAAGGCATTAAAAGACGAAAAAGTAATTGCAGTATTAGATATGACTGAAGATAACCCAGTTATATTATTAGATGGCAGTGAAGCTACCAATGTAAAGCAAGCCCTTACGGTTATTAATTCAGCTAGGTTAAATATTAATCTAGATAAACTTCCTATGAATATTAAAATGGACGAATGGGAAACAAAATATGTTTTAGGTAAAGAAGATAGCTCAATGTTTGATACCTTTGGCGCAGGAATGCTAGGTATAATAATATTTTTCTTAGTATTTCTAATAGGTGGAATTAACTTCCTCGGCGAAAGAACCTCTGGAACTTTGGAAAAACTTTTATCAACTCCAATCAGAAGAATCGAAATTGTATTGGGATATATATTGGGATTTGGAATATTAGCAATACTTCAGTCATTAATATTTACACTGTTTGTAGTGCATGTATTAAATCTTGAAGTAATGGGAAGTATCTATTTAGTAATACTAATAACCCTACTTACCGCTATCACGGCACTTACTTTAGGCATGATGCTTTCCACTCTAGCTAACAGTGAATTCCAAATGGTACAATTTATTCCCATAGTTATACTACCTCAGATATTCCTTTGTGGAATATTTAAACTATCTGGCGGATGGGATATTGCTGGACACTTTATGCCTTTGTACTACACAACTGAAGCTCTTAATGAGGTTATACTGAAAGGACGGACCATATCATATATAGCAGATGACATATTAGTACTGCTAGTACTGTCTGGAATATTTATAACTATAAATACATTGCTACTTAAATTTAAAAGATCTTTATAATACTTACAGCCTTAGATCAATTCTCTAAGGCTGCATTTTTTTTATTCCATAAATCATCATAATCATATCCTGTGATTTTTTCTATAACATCTTTGTCTTCAACACTAATTGGATCAATATTGTTTCCCAACCTTCTATCTATATCTTCCCTAAGAATTTCATATGTTTCCCTATTTACAGGAAACTTAATTGTAAAATACAAGGTCATTATCATTAGTATTATAGGAACACCTATGAACATAAATTTCACACCATCTATTGTTAGTGTACTTTGCACAGCAAGATTTGCATCATAGTTAAATACCGATAATAACAAACCAATTACCCATATTGCCATTCCATTGGCAATTTTTCTAGAAAAAGTCCCCATGCCAGAATATACCCCAGGTCTTCTTACCTTTGTAATCAAATAATCAATATCTGCCAAATCAGCCAGTACAGCATATGAAGTAACTGAAGATGCCGCAGTACCCAATCCAGTAATAAATGAAAGTATAACTATAGGTATAATTGGTGCTCCCTCATGGGCAAAGAATAAAAATATCATTGTAGTCACTATCCTTATAGGAAAACCTATGAGAATGGGAGTACGTTTACTGTGTTTTTTGATTAATTTTTGATATATGAACATGGCTAGAAGTTGACTAATGAGCACCGCTGACATAACAGGCATATACGCTTCCCTATTTCTTAGGACCACAGCTAAAAAGTATATTACACACCCAGTAATAAAATCTGCCGAACCTTGGCCACATAAAAATATGCCCAAATATAGTCTAAAAGACCTATTTTTAAATACTGTAAATGATTGCTTAAAGGCATCTTTTATTCCCATGGGTTCAATTACTTTATCAACTTCCCATGTGCCTATAAAAGTTAGTAAAATTGATATAAAGAAAAGAATACCAAAAGATATTCCCATTACTAAATAGCCTATTTTAGTAGCATCTGAAAAACCAGTAACTATCATATTGGGAATCAGTCCTGCAATAATAGCAGCTACTGCACTAAAAATCATCCTGTACATGGTATAACTACCCCTTAAGGTATAATCACTTATCATATCAGGAAGTAAAGCATTATATGGGACCATTACCATTGTAAACGCTGTAGAAAATGATAAATATGCGAATAGGTAGTATGTATATTGACCTGTGCTTGAAATATAAAAACTTAGCCAAAGCATTATAAATGTAACCGCAGCTAAAAAACTTCCTATCAAAAGATATAGTCTCTTAGAACCATATCTTGATTTAGTTCTATCCGTTATATTTCCCATTATAGGATCTGTTACTGCATCCCATATTTTACCAACTAATGGAATTGTTCCTGCTAAAGCAGGGTTCATTTTTACAACATCTGTAAGAAAAACTAAAAACAGTATGCTTATTACTAAAAATGACCCTCCTCCATAAATGTCGGCAAATCCATAAAACAACTTATTTTTTATCCTGTTCTCATTTTTCATAGTTAATCTCCTAAATAATTAGGGTAGCCTATATAATAGACTACCCTAATATTTAGTATACAACAAATAGCATATATTGTGCAGTAAAATCTTTGTTAAGTATTTTCTTTAATTATTATCTCTTTTAAGTTAAACTCCCTGCCACTTAGAAGTTCCCAATCCTCTCCACCGCATGTAGGACACTTCCCTTTGTTCTTAGCCACATTAAAAACCTTATTGCAATGATGACATAGACCATTTCCAGGAATCATTTCAATTTTTATCTTAGATCCCTCTAGGATTGTCCCTTGGGTAGTATTGGGATAATACTCCCTCATAAATCTAGGCACAATAGAAGAAAGCTGGCCAATTTGAACAACAACCGTATCTATTTCTTTTATGTTGTTCTTTTGGGCGGCTCTTTCCACCATTTTTACTAGTTCAACTAAAATCGTTACTTCATGCATAATTAACTACTCTTCTTATTCCAAACAACATCTTTTAAAGTTCTTTCATCCCTATTTTTATTTCTTTTGGTCTTTATCTTAATAGACAATGCTCTCTTAACTGCATGCGGTTTGATCTTTTCATAAGTAAAGCTGTACGCATCAAACTTACGAGAAATTGTTATTGCCTCAAACTTACATCTTACTGTACATTCTCCGCAACCTATACACTTATTAGGATCAACCCTTGCTGCACCACATTCTAAGCATCTATTTGTTTCTTTTTTAAGCTGTTCTTCTGTAAACGTTATTCTAGGGTCTGAGAAAGTATTTTCCTTACCTTTATTATGGTTTACTGCTTCTCTCTTGGCTTTGTCATAGCCTTCAAAATCTACGCTATCCTTATCAATTTGTTTCCACACTCTACGATTTCTGCCAATAGTTAAAGATTGTCCTGCATGTACAACTCTATGCATAGATATTGATGCTTCTTTACCAGCTGAAATAGCGTCTATTGCAAATTTAGGACCTGTATATACGTCCCCACCTACAAATACATCTTTTTCACCTGTTTGTAATGTAAGCTCATCTGCAACAAGTGTGTTATTTCTGTTCTTTTCAACGTTGCTTTCTTTTAATAAGTCGCCTAAAATGATGGATTGTCCAATTGAAAGAAGTACATGATCACATTTAACAGTTCTTAAATCTTTTTCATCATACTCTGGGGAGAATTTACCTTCATCATCAAATACTCTAGTGCATTTTTTAAATTCTACGCCTGTAACTTTGCCTTTTTCAGTGACTATTTTGTTAGGGCCCCATCCGTTATATATGGAAATTCCTTCTTCCTTAGCTTCCGCTACTTCTTCGTCTTGAGCAGGCATTTCATCTTCACCTTCTAAACAGAACATATTAACTGATTTAGAACTAGTTCTTAGTGCAGTTCTAGCAACGTCAACAGCAACATTACCACCGCCTATTACTAAAACTTCACCTTCCGTTTTAATATCCTTACCAAGATTAACGTCCCTTAAGAAATCAACACCAGTTATTACACCTTTGGCATCTTCCCCTTCAATATTAAGTGCTCTTCCACCTTGTGCTCCAATTGCCAAGTAAAACGCCTTGTATCCTTCTTTCCTTAGCTTAGGGAGTGTAACTTCTCTACCTACTTCAACTCCTGTTTTAAACTCTACTCCCATAGTTTTTAAAACTTCAATTTCTGCATCAATTACATCTTTTTCTAGTCTAAATGAAGGTATTCCTAAAGTCAGCATTCCACCTAGTTTTTCTTCTTTTTCAAATACAGTAACTGAATATCCATGTAAAGCCAAATAATATGCACAAGAAAGACCAGATGGGCCAGCTCCTATTACTGCCATCTTGATATGTCTGAAATCATAAAGTATTTCAGGTACAAATCTAGTGTCTTCATTGAGCTCTTTATCTGCTATAAATTTCTTAATTTCATCGATAGCAACAGGCTCATCCAAATCACCTCTAGTACATTCACTTTCACAGTTTCTTGGACATATACGTCCACATACTGCAGGGAATGGATTTTCCTTTTTGATTAATTCCAGTGCTTCCAAGTATTTGCCTTGAGCTGCTAACTTAATATATCCCTGAACAGATATATGTGCAGGACACGCAGTCTTACAAGGAGCACCTCCTAAATCATATGTGTTTTCAAAATTTTCTCTGAAATCAGGATTATATCTATCTTCTCCCCATTCATGATCATCTGGAAGGGGCATAACAGGAAATTCAATAGGTTCCTTGGTACAAAGGTTTGGTCCTAACTTAACGGCATTGGCAGGACAAGTTTCAACACACTGACCACAAGCTGCACATTTTTCAGGGTCAACTTCAGCAACATAATTGGATCTTGACATATTAGGAGTATTAAAATATTGAGAAGTACGAAGCGCTAAGCACACATCTCTTTGACAGTTACATATAGCCCAAATTTTATTAGTTCCATCCATATTTGTTACTTGATGGGTATAACCTCTTTTTTCTGCTAATTCTAATATCTCTTCAGCTTTTTCTTTATTTATTCTTCTAGCTTTGCCTGTCTGTATACATGATTCAGCGGTAGCACCTATTATTATGCAAAGTTCCTCGGCTAAATCCCCGGAACCTTCTCCCATTTGAGTACGAACCAGTCTACATTGACAAGGTGCTAATGCCAAATGATTCTGATATTTTGTTAGCCAATAAGAAATTTCTTCATATGGAGCTTTTCTAGTTTCAGCTTGTATAGCCGCTTCAACAGGTATTACCCTCATGGCACCGTTTCCCATAGGCATTATTTCAGTAACTTGTTCCACCGTTCTTCTAGTATATTCTTCAAAAGCCCTAGCTATTTCTGGATGTGAATCCGCTTGATCTCTATTAAGCATCATCAATTCATATATTCCTGGTACAAAGATTGGTAACTCAAATGTGTCAGTACCATCACTTTGAGGTTTAAGTTCTAATATACCCATGTCTGTTAGTTGCATACAAATATCAAAAGTGTCCGCGTAATTTTTGCCAACCCTTTCAGCAATATCTTCTACTTTTTCTTCAATTCTTCTCTTCATGGCTATAACTACATCTGCTTGCTCGTCAGTAACTAAATCATGGAAAACATAATACTCAGGATCTGCCTCAGTATAGATTTTATCTCTTCCCGCAACATGTTGAGCCATTTTAAGAATTTTTTCTCTAACTGCCATTTGTTCCTCCTAATTTTTTTTAATAGCGTTTACTTCTTCCTTTAACCAGTTAATCCAATCATCCATGCCTTCTCCAGTTCTTGCAGATATTGGAAATATTTTAATATTTGGGTTAAGATTTTGAGCTCTTTTTTTAACAGCTTCAATATCAAAATCAAATATTTCTAACGTATCAATTTTATTTATAAGTAGCACGTCAGCAATCTCAAACATAAGTGGATACTTTAATGGTTTATCATCGCCTTCTGGTACCGAAAGTATCATTGCATTTTTAGTTGACCCTGTATCAAATTCAGCAGGACAAACTAGATTACCAACATTTTCAAGTATGGCTAAATCAATATCTTCAACACCTAAGTTTTCAACACCTTCTTTTGTCATTGGTGCATCCAAGTGGCACATACCACCAGTATGAAGTTGTATTGCCTTAACCCCTGTTCTAGCTATTGTCTTAGCATCCACATCAGAATCAATGTCAGCTTCCATTACGCCAATTCTAATATCATCTTTTAACTTTTCTATTGTTTTAACTAATGTTGTAGTCTTGCCTGAGCCGGGAGAACTCATAAGATTAAGAAGAAAAATCTTTTTTTCATTCATTTCTTTTCTTAACTTTTCAGCCTCTGCCTCATTACTTTCGTAAATGCTTTGCTTTATTTCTATTACTTTCAGTTTTTCCATTTTACCTCCTAACACAACAGTGCTTTTAATTGGTTGTCCGTGGTTTTCATAACCAATCTGTCCATATCTATTCTAACTAGATTTTCATGATCAATTTCTTCTAACTTTATCCTATTATTTGTACTTAATGATAAGTTATAGCTCCCCACAATAATTAGATGCCTTGTCTCATAAAACTCAAATACATCCATAACATCTAAAAAGTCCGCTTTTGAAACTGTTTCTACAGATAGGGTTTTAATAGCCTTAGTCAAACCCTCCATACCCCTTAATAGATCTTCTGATTTTACATTTTTATCTAAAATTGTTCTCTTTATAGATACAAGTCTAATTAATAGAGGTCTTTCCTTTAGGACTTTTTCAGTTTCCTTTAGTATAAACTCTCTATAACTTTCTTTTGTAAATCTTTTAACTTTATCCAAATCGAATAATTCCGACTTAAACCATCTTTGATACTCTTCATAAAGCATATTTGTAAAAAGCGTTTCTTTGGTTTCGTAATATCTAAATATAGTGCCCTTAGCCATATCGCACCTTCTTGCAAGTTCGCTCATAGTAAACTCAACATAACTCATTTCCTGAAACATGTTTTCTGCTATTTTAAGAATGCATTCCTTTTTATCCGTTATTTCTTTTTCCGTTAATTGCTTAGGCATAATACTCCTTTATTGAACTCATGGTCATTATTTGTTCTTTTTAATGGACCATCGGTCATTTTATTTATTTTCTGCTATTACTTTTTTATATGCTTTAGTATCCTTATTTATCTCATCTTTAAATGGATTCAATTTTTTCTTACGTATAATGTTGAATTGATATATTGCCACTGCTAAATTTGCTGCCAACGCTATAAAACTGACTACAAAAAATGCTGTAGGATTATGTGTAGTTGGAACAGGTGCTATTCTATCTGCAAACTGAGGAACCGTCATGATAAACATTATCCATAATGCCAACGTATGAGCTCTGTGCTGTAACCAACATCCTTTCTTTATAAAGAAAGCAGGGATTGTACAAGATAGCAATAATATCAACCCACAGTATATTGAATGATCAGAAATGCAGTTATATGTATATGCAAAATTCCAAAGATCATACGCTATTACATAAGTCCATATCATATCAGGATACATCATATCTTTGGTCTTATCTTTTGAAACAAAAATGCCTAACCAGCCTGAAATTATAACGATATTAAGTAATCCAGCAATACCGTTCATTATGTTCCACGGTCCTGAAATGGTCCATAAATTGTCAACCATTCCTCCCTCAAAAAGACCAAATCCATAAACCTGAAAATCTCTAATACAAGCCTCAAATATATTAAGCGCTAAGATAAGCGGAGGAAAACACAATACCCATTTTTTCTCTGCCACTTTAGGAATATATCTAATCGCCATAAAACCAACGCAACCGGCCAAACAAGAGTATGTCTTGACCCAATTAAACCATGTACCTGTACCATATTCATTGCCTGGAGCTGCTGTTTCAGGCCAAACGAAAAAGGTGAGAAATAAAGGTGCTGCTATAAACAGTAATATTCCTCCCCACTTGGTTGACCTACTAAATTCATTAAATGCCATAAGTGCTAGTAAAGCAAATGCCATAAATGCCCAAGTTTTAGCATCTGGCACATTGTATAAAATACCCATATAAAAACTCCCTTCATTAACTTTCGTCAATGAAAATTATACAAGTTTGTTTAATTATTGTCAAGCTTTTGTGTGCTTTTTGTGAATATTTACAAACAAAAATAACTATTTTAAACTTTCTTTTATTGACTACAATTGTTGCATGTGTATAATTAAATTGAGGTGGTTTATATGAATGTTAATACCAAAAGATCCATTGAAGAAGCTTTTGATAAATTAATTCAAAAAGAATTGTTAAATAAAATAACAATAAAACGTATATGCGATGAAGTCGGTATAAATAGACAAACTTTTTATTACTATTATAAGGATATTATAGATCTGTTAGTATCTAGTACAGCTGATGATATTTATGCTAGAATTGAAGGAGGCAAATCCTATAATACTTGGACATACGGATTTTTACAAACAATGAGATACATTAGAGAAAACAAATGTAGAGTTAAACACATATACTATTCGTCCTACTGGGATGAGGTGGATATTTATTTTATTAGATTTAATAAAAAACTGTTAACTAATGTAGTAAAAGAATGTGCCAACAGCCTTAACTCAGATATTTCAGATGAATATTTGAGGTTTATTGTTCATATATATAACATGATTTTCCATGGTGTATTTATTGAATATATTGAAAGTGATATGAAAACAGAGCCAGAAGTCGTTTTAAGTAAATTGCTAAAAGTAATCTCAGGAGAGATTCCTAGGGCGATTTGTGCCTATTCAAATCGTTATTAATTAGACACATTCTATAAAATGTCTATATAAAACAATTTCCTTCTTATTTATAATAAATTTGAAATTATTATAAGGAGGAATTTTTTATGTTTACGTTTAATACTTCTATTATTGCAGTCCTTGGGGTTTGGCTGCTAGTATTTATTGGTCTATTTTTATTCAATGAAGCAGTAAGAAGAAATGATAAAGCTGGTTTTTTTGCTTTCGTCGTTCTTCCAATAGTGCTAACCATTTTGTGGTTCACCACTCTTAAAGAAACTGCTTATACAGATTGGTTCCATCTTGCTAAGGTTTATTCATCAGATGCTGGATGTATTGGTTTTTGGCTAATTGGCCACTATAACAAAAAGGATAAAAAAACCGGTGAAGTTGTTTGGAGATTAGCAGATAACAAGATTGCTTTATGTTTTCCACCCCTTATCCTCGCGGTTAACATTGCGGAAGCTGTTTATAGGGATTTTGAAGTAGGGGCCCTTGGTTTAAACCTAGAAGAAAATGGAGGCCAAATACTGCTAAGTGGTTCATGGAATTATCTTAATGGAATCGCAGGTATTTTCCTAATACTCACTATAACAGGATGGTTTGGAATTAAGGTAAGAAAACCAACTCCAAAAGATGGCAGTAAAGATATGCTATGGCCAGATATGCTATGGTTTTGGATTATAGCATATGATATTTGGAACTTTGCATATACATATAACTGTTTGCCGGGCCATGCTTGGTACTGTGGTATAGCGCTTTTAGTTGCTCCTACCTTATGTGCATTTACCGTTGGAAAAGGAGCATGGTTACAACACAGAGCTTACACTTTAGCTATATGGTGCATGTTTGCGCAAACCTTCCCTACTTTCCAAGATGCTAGTATGTTCACTGTAAATTCCACATATAACCCAGCTATTTACACTTTCTGGGGAGTAGCTGCCCTTGTATCAAATGTTGCTGTATTTGCGTACATGATTTATAAAATAGTTAAAACAAAGAGAAATCCGTATACTTCAGAATTATATACAGATTTAGAAGAATACAATAAGATTAGCGACATGGCTTCATAATAATTAAAGGCAGCTTTTTAAACAGCTGCCTTTTTATTTTAACATTTAATTGACTTACTATTAACACAAGGTGTATAATTATTTTACAATTAAAACAATAGTACTAGATTGATTGACAAGGAGGAGAGCCGTGAAAAGAAAACTATTAGTTGTTATTCTAACGTTAACACTAGTTACTGTCTTCGCTGGATGTTCAGATGATGAAGAAGTTTTAGATGAAGTTACCGAAGATGAAGTAACTGAAGAAATTGACGAAGAAGAACCTATGTACGAATATATGGATATAACAACTATGGATGCAATGGATTTAATAGAATCAACACCAGATATAATAATCATAGATGTTTCTCCACTTTACGACGATGGGCACTTACCAAATGCTATTAATTATCCTTTGGGGGATGGTTCATTTGAGGAAGCAGTACCAACATTAGACATGAGCAAAACATACCTTATATATTGCCATGGAGACGATCCTGCAATTACTGCAGCTGAAATGCTAGTTGATGCAGGTTTTATGAATGTTTACAGATTAGAAGGAAATTATGCAGCATGGGTTGTTGCCGGATATGAAGTAGAAATGTAAGTTGTTTTATAGTTAAAGACAGTTGGTCATCCCAACTGTCTTTATTTTTGTTTTCTTACCATACCATGTTTTCCTTCCAAATATTCAAAATTGTGTTTCAAATAAAGCTTGTCCGCAGGGCATTTAGCAATTAAACATATATAGCTATCCTCATAGGTATTTTCATTTAAAAACCCGTCTATAGCACACATGATTTTATCACCAAGTCCTTGCCTCCAATAATTGGTATCCACCATTACATCGCTAACAATATATGTAATACCACCATCTCCGATTACTCTTCCAAAAGCAACCAAAAAACCATTGTCATAAATTCCTATCATAAATAGAGAATTATTAAGAGCCACTTCGCTTCGTTTGAAGTCTTTATTTTCTCTCTGACTTCTTCTGCGCAGGCTTAAGTACTCCTCGGGAGTAGTAAAGTTAATTCTTTGCTCCATCACAACCTCGCATATTATTTAATTTTGTATTTTTTTTAATGCAAGAATATTATAGCACAAATTGACAAAAATCAATAAATTTTTTATTCTATTTTTCTCATTGCGTGGATAATTAACCCTTCCATCTCCCTATAATCTCCATAGAAAGATTGAGCACTGGCTATTAGCATTCTTTGATTATAAATCAGATCAAAATCCACGTAATAACCAACATCATTGGCTAAAAGCTCGATAAACAACCTTTGAGTTCTGCCATTCCCCTCTCTAAAGGGGTGAATGGCATTTATTTCTCCTAGATAATATGCAAGCCTTTTACCAATTAATTTTTCGTCCTTAAGGTCCCTTAAATAGTTTTCATTTTTAAGTTCTTCAAACAGATTAAACATGTGTTCATCTATATATTCGTAAAGACAAAATTTATTACCTTTGGCAATGTTTACATGCCTTATCACTCCTGCCCAGTCGAATATTTCTCCAAACAGCTTTTTATGCAACCCCTTATATGCCGCATAATCAAAAACACCCTCTATTCCCTCTGCTAATATTTGAGCACCACGAATAGCGGTTATTTCTCTTTCTGCCGAAGCAAGTTTACCTTCATCTTTAATATTTAATTTATTTCTTAGCACATGAGAGTTATCATAGCAATATTTACTATCATAATCAAATTCATAATAGTAACTCATATAATCACCTATTTACATGTATATTTCTCAACTAGCTTACAAATTTCTTCATCATATGAGGACTCACCTTCTAAGCACATCTTAATTCTTTGCTTATCCTCAGCTGTTAAAATCATGTCTTCCATACGCATATTAGCGCATACACTTTTAATTATTTTTTCCGTATTTTCCAAGGTAATTCCCCCCTCTCTAACAATATTATTATATCATTTTTATGTGATAAATAAAAGTAAATTACAAAAAGGCAACTCCATAGTAAGAAAATGGAGTTGCCTTTTTTTATTTAAAGGTTATTATTGATTTTTAAATTCTTTACCTATTGTATCTGCTGTAAGTAAGGCACTATATACCATATATGGTTTAACTTCAAACGGCATATTATGAATAGTTGAACCTTCAGCGCATGCCTTTTCAGAAGCTTTCATTAAAAGCTCATTATCAACTTCATCATATCCCATGTCAGAAAAACATATAGGCAATCCCACATTATCACAAAATGATATAACATCATATAGTTCTTCTTCAGCAGCATTTTCTAGAACAAGCTGAGCAATTGTACAAAAAGCAACTTTATTACCATGATACTGATTATGCAACTCAGGTATAAATGTGAACCCCTTTTGTATAGCATGGGCAGCACCTAATCCACCGCTTTCAAACCCAACGCTTGAAAGATATGTATTAACTTCAACTATATTTTCCACAGCTTCTGTAGTCACCTTATTTTCAATAGCTTTTATGGATTTTGCACCATCTTTTTTAAGGATATCCCAACACATCGCCGCCATGGCTGTAGCTGTTTTTGTAGGCTTTCCTGCCACTTGATTATTACTTCCTGAGTTTCTACACGCTCTAGCTTCAAAATATGTTGCCAGTGCATCCCCCATTCCGGCAACAAGTAAGCTGCTAGGAGCTTTAACTATGACATTAGTATCTACTAAAACCATATCTGGGCTCTTGCTTAAAAATAAGTACCTATCAAACTCCCCATTATCCTTATACAGTATGCTAAGGGAGCTACATGGAGAATCTGTAGATGCCACAGTAGGAACTATTACCATGGGCACCTCTGAGTAATGGGCTACTGCTTTGGCGGTGTCAATTATTTTTCCACCGCCTACGCCTATAACAGCTGTTAAATCATTTTCTTTGACAATGTTAGCCATCGACATTATTGCTTCTTCAGTACTTTCCCCCCTGAAAATTTCGTACCTTAATTCATAATCTTCTTTTCCCTTAAAGCAATTATCAAAGCTGGGTTTGATTCTCTTTATTCCTGATTCACTTATTATAACTAGCAGCTTGTTGCCCATACCCTCAAGGTACTTATCAATTTCCTCCAAAGTATTGAAACCTTGAACATATTTAGAAGGACTTTTTAATATTCTACTCATTTTTTATTCCTTATTTCATATTTTCAAATTTCTTCTGATCACTAGTTTGTGCAATATGCTTAGCAAATTCTTTTTTCCCATCAATATTGCCTTGTCTTGCTATCATAATTCTCTGTGCCTGAGGTGATCCCGCTCCATGCATGGATTCAGTTC